>NZ_DAHVSH010000015.1:0-86325 GCF_027324685.1 Haloactinopolyspora sp. | reverse complement strand
CGCGTCGCCCCAGGGTGGTGCGGTCGAACGTCTCGCGCATGACGTCGACGGTGAACCGGTCGTCGTCGACGTCGACGACCGTCAGGCACACACCGTCGACGGCGATCGACGCGCCGTGCACGGCGTCGCTGGCCGCGAGTGGGCCACGCAGAGTGAGGCGGGCGTCCTGCTCGTCGCCGTCCAGCGCGACGAGCTCGCCCAATTCCTCCACGATTCCGGTGAACATCGTCCTCATCTCCTCGGGGCCGCGGTGATCCGGACGTCGCCGCCGATCAGCGTGACGTCGGTGATGTCGAGTCGAAGCGCGTCGGCGATGGTCGTCACGCCGGCCTCGCCCAGCGCGGCCGGGCCGGCACCCAGCAGCGCCGGAGCGAGGTAGCCCACCACCCGATCGACCAGCCCGGCGGCCAGGAACGCCCCGGCCAGCCTCGGGCCGCCCTCCAACAGCACGTACCGGCGGCCGCGCTCATGCAGCGCCGTGAGCAGCTTGGTCAAGTCGACTCGACCCTCCGGGCCGGAGCCGACGTCGTCGGCCGTGGCGATCCAGGTGTCGGCGGCGCCGTCGCGCACGCGAGCGGTGCTCGGCGTACGCCCGGTGCTGTCGACGACCACCCGAAGCGGCTGGCGCTGTGCTCCCACGTCTCGTGCGGTGAGCTGGGGATCGTCGGCCAGCACCGTGCCCAGGCCCACGACGACGGTGTCGACCGCGGCGCGCAGCCGGTGTACGTCGGTGCGCGCGTCCGCGCCGGTGATCCAGCGGCTGGTTCCGTCAGCCGCGGCGCTGCGCCCGTCGAGGGTCGCCGCGAACTTCCAGACCACGAACGGACGGCCGAGGCGAAACGGCGTGAGCCAGCGGGCATTCGCCGCGGCCGCCTCGTCCTGGAGGACGCCCACCTCGACGTCGACACCGTGGGCGCGCAACCGGGCGATGCCGCCCGCGGCGACGCTGCTGGGCTCGGGCACCGCCACCACCACGCGGGCGATCCCGGCCTCGATCAACGCGTCGGTGCACGGCCCCGTGCGCCCGGTGTGCGCGCACGGTTCCAGGGTGACCACGGCCGTGCCCCCGCGGGCACGTTCGCCGGCGGCCCGCAGTGCGTGGATCTCGGCATGGGGCCCACCGGGCCGTTCGTGCCAGCCCTCGCCGACGATGTCGCCCGCGGCGTCGAGCACGACGCAGCCGACGTCGGGATTGGGTGGCGTGGTGAGCGCGGCGCGCGTGGACAATTCGACGGCGCGGCGCATCGCCGACAGCTCCGCCGGACCGGCCACCGGATCCTCCTCGCTCGAGGCGAGCTCCGGGGCCGTACGGCACGACGAGACCCGTACGTACGGCCGGGTACCGTGCTGCCCGCAACCTGCGGCGAGCCTGCTGACCCGGCCGCGCGTGCTGCCTCCCATCCGGACTTTCACCGTCGGTCTCGGAATTTCACCGAGTCAACCGAGTGTCGTCGAGACGACGCCCGGGTCGCGGACTGTCACCGCCGGTTCGGATTTTCACCGACCCCGGAGCACGCGTGGTGTCTTCGCTCAGAGTAACCGTTCGCGGCAGGTGATGTGTTCCCGAGCCGTGTGAGGTTGGCGACGCTCAGGACTCGTGCCGCTCCGCCGAAACAGCGTTGCCCGACGTCGCCGCGCGCGGCCACCATGGTCACTCATGACCGCGAAGATGCACGCCGACCAGGCCGACACCGACGTCGCTCTCGTGCGCCGACTGGTGGCCGAGCAGTTCCCCCAGTGGTCGCAGCTGCCGATCCGGGCGGTGGATTCGCACGGCACCGACCACGACATCTACCGACTCGGCGCCGAATTCGCTGTACGCATGCCACGGATGGCCGGTGGCGTCGGCCAGGCGGCGCAGGAGGCCCGCTGGCTGCCGTTCATGGCCCCGCAGCTGCCGCTTGCCGTACCGGTTCAGCGCGCGGCGGGCGCCCCGGACCACGGGTATCCGTTCGCCTGGGCGGTGTACGAGTGGCTTCCCGGCCGGCACGCGCAAGAGGGTCGGCTCGATCTCGACACCGCTGCGGTCGACCTCGCCGCGTTCATCCGCGCTTTGCAGACGATCCCGACCGCTGACGCGCCACCGGTCCGGCCCGAGGGCAGGGGCGGTCTGCTGGCCGTCCACGACGACGCGGTACACCGCGCGGTCACTGAACTCGGCGACCGCGCCGACGCTGCGGCGATCCTGCGTGCTTGGGAGGAGTCTCTGGCCGTCGGGCCGTGGGACGCCTCGCCGGTGTGGATCCACGGGGACCTGCTGCCAGGGAATCTGCTCGAGTTGGACGGGCGGCTGTCGGCGGTCATCGACTTCGCCACGCTCGGGCTCGGTGATCCGGCGACCGACCTGCTGCCGGCATGGAACCTGTTCGACCAGGACAGTAGGCGGCGGTTCCGGACCGAACTGGCCGTCGACGACGCTTCGTGGCTGCGTGGCCGAGGCTGGGCGCTGCTGCAAGCCGTCGTGGCGCTGCCGTACTACTGGGACACCAACCCGGGGATGGTCGGCCAGGCCACCCGCGCGCTGGAGCACGTGCTGGCCGGCTAGGTCAGGCGTGGCGGATGGCCAAGGCGCGCAACTGCTCCACGGCGCCGGCGGCGTCCTCGGCCCCGTACACCGCCGAGCCGGCGACGAACACGTCGGCGCCTGCCTCCGCGCAGCGCTCGATCGTCTCCGTCGAGATCCCGCCGTCGACCTGGACCCAGACGTCCAGGCCGGAGCGCGACACCATCTCGCGCGCCCGGCGGATCTTCGGCAGGCACACGTCCAGGAAGCTCTGCCCGCCGAAGCCGGGTTCGACCGTCATGACCAGCAGCATGTCGATCTCGGGCAGCAGGACTTCGAACGGCTCGACCGGCGTCGCCGGACGCAAGCCGACGCCGGCGCGCGCCCCGAGCCGGCGAAGCTCCCTCGCCAACCGGACCGGCGCCCTGGCCGCCTCGGCATGAAACGTGACGTTGTGAGCACCGGCCTCGGCGTACCCCGGGGCCCAGCGGTCGGGATCCTCGATCATCAGGTGGCAGTCGACGCGGCGGTCGGTCCGCGCCAGGATCGCCTCGACCACGGGTAGGCCGATGGTCAGGTTCGGCACGAAGTGGTTGTCCATGACGTCGACGTGCACCAGGTCGGCGTCGCCGAGCCGCCCGATCTCGGCGTCGAGGTCGGCGAAGTCGGCGGACAGAATGCTCGGCGCGATCTGGATCCCCACGGTTGCTCAGGCTAGCGGGCCGCGGCCCGCCACCACGAGCCGGACCGGGCAACGACACCAGCCAACCCACTCTGGGCAACGACTCTGACAAACAGGGCAACCGCCAGGGCTAGCGACAACGCACCCGTCGAGCATGCCGCTCCGCCAGGATGGCTGACATCAGCCCATGAGGGAGGCGACAATGACGGTTATGGCGGTGATGCCCCGTGAGGCGTACGACTGGACGGTCGACGACCTCGAAGATCTTCCCGACGACGGCTTGCAGTATGAGCTGGTCGACGGGATCTTGCTGGTGAGCCCGGCACCGATCCCGATCCACCAGGCCGTCGTCGGCGAGTTGTTCGTTCTGTTACGGCAGTCGTGCCCGAAACACCTCAAGGTTTTCGTCGCTCCGCTGGACTGGCAACCGGACCGCTTCACGTCGCTGCAGCCCGACGTCCTGGTCGTGGCGCGCGAAGACATCGGGGCGCAGAACATCACCCGCCCGCTGCCTCTGGCCGTCGAGGTGCTCTCCCCCAGCACGCGCCGCAAGGACCGAGTGCTCAAGTTCTCCAAGTACGCCGATTCGGGGGTGCGCTCCTACTGGGTGGTCGATCCGGATGGGCCGTCGCTGATCGCCTACGACCTGGTCGACGGGTCCTACGTCATGACCGGGCGCGCCGACGGAACCGAGTCGATCACGCTCGACAACCCCTTCCCCGTCACGGTGGTACCGGCGGAGCTCGTCGACCTGTGACCCAGCGGGTCCGGGTCGCTCACGGCTGCAGTCGCTGCGCAGACCATGCACCCTCATGGCGTCGGTACCGCAGTCGCCGATGCAGGCGGTTGGTGCGGCCCTGCCAGAACTCGATCTCGTCCGGCTCGAGCAGGTAGCCGTGCCAGCTGTCCGGCCGCGGAATCGCCTCGCCGGTGGCGAGCAGCGCCTCGGCCCGGCGCTGCAGCGCTTCGTCACTGTCCAGCGGCTTGCTCTGGGCCGACGCGGCAGTCGTCGCTTGGGCTTCGATCGGCCGCTCGGCGAACAGGACGTCGGACTCCGCCGCGGGCAGTCTGCGCACCGAGCCGGCGACCCTGACTTGGCGGAGGATCTCGCGCCAGTAGAACACCACGGCGGCATAGGGCCGCGCGGCGAGGTCCGCGCCTTTCGGGCTGGTGGCGTCCGTGGTGAACGTCAGCCCACGTGGCTCGACCGCCTTGATCAGCAACGTCCGCACCGATGGGCGCCCGTCCGCGTCGGCGGTCGCCAGCGCCACCGCTGATGGCTCACGCACACCGTGCTCGACGGCGGCGTCCAACCACGAGCGCAGCGTCTCGACGGGATCGTCGGGCGGGAGGTCGAACTCCGGCAGATCCGGGCCCTCGTCGCCGCTGAGCGTCTGGAGCGTCACGCCGACGCACCGCCGGTACGCCGCAGCAGCGCCAGGTACATGGCATCGGTGCCATGCACGTGCGGCCACAACTGCACATCCGGGCCGTCACCCAGATTCTCGACGCCGGGCAGGTACTCCCGTGCATCGATGCGCTCGACGTCGTCACGTTCGCCGAGCACGTCGTCGACCACCGTGGTGGTCTCGGCCAGATGTGGCGAGCACGTCACGTAGGCCACCACTCCCCCGGGCCGGACCGCGCGAAGCGCTGAGCGCAGCAGCTTCACCTGCAACGTGCGAAGCTCCGCCACGTCCGACGACTCGCGGCGCCACCGTGCCTCAGGACGTCGCCGCAGCGCACCGAGACCGGTACACGGAGCGTCGAGCAGGACTCGGTCGAAGTCGTCAGCCGGCCACGGCGGTTTGGTGGCATCGGCGATGAGCACCTCGTGCTCACCGGGGTCGCCGCGCAGGACCTGCTCCACCAGGCGAGCGCGATGCTCGTGCTTCTCCACCGCCAGGAGCCGAGCGCCACGAGGATTCGCCAAGCCGGCCAGCAGCCCCGCCTTGCCGCCAGGGCCGGCGCACATGTCCAGCCATCGTTCGTCCGGGGGGTCGACGGGCACATTGGCGAGGGCGAGGGTGACCAGTTGACTGCCCTCGTCCTGCACCCCCGCCCGTCCTTCGCGCACCACCGGGATACGGGCCGGGTCGCCGGATTCGAGCACCGCTGCATACGGTGACCACCGAGCCGGCCGTGCACCGGCCGCCACGAGCTCGTCGACCTCGGCTCGACCGGGCCGTACCACCACAGTGACCTCCGCTGGTTCGTTGTCGGCTTCGAGAAAGGCCGCAGTCTCGGCCAGGTCGCCGCCCACAGCGTCGCGGACGGCTCGCACGATCCACCCCGGGTGTGCATGCCGGAAGGCCAGGTGGGCGATCGGGTCGTCGGACGCGGCCGGGGCGAGTTGGTCGGTCCAGGCGTCGAGATCATGCCGGGCGACCTTGCGTAGCACCGCGTTGGCCAGCCGGGCGGCGCCGTCGTTCACCCACGCGCGGACCAGATCGACCGACGTGGACACCGCGGCATGGGCCGGCACGCGCATCTGGAGCAGCTGATGGGTGCCCAGCCGGAGGGCGTCCAGCAGCGGCGGATCGAGCTTGGCCACCGGACGGTCGGCACAGGCGGCCAGGATGGCGTCGTAGGTGCCCAGACCCCGCAGCGCCCCGTAGGCGAGCTCGGTCGCGAGCGCGGCGTCGCGGCCCTTGAGGCGCCGTTCACGCAGCACGAGCGGCAACGTCAGGTTGGCGTAGGCGTCGTCGTCGGCGACGGCCCGCAGGACGTCGAACGCCGCCTGCCGCGCCGGGTCGACGGCGGCGCGGGTACGTGCGGCGCTCACGAGCCCAGCCGCTCCCCCGCGGCGGGCCGCACACCGCGCGCCCAGTCCAGTGCCGGCATCAACCGTTTGCCCTGCGGCTGGACGTCGCCGAGGACGACGGCGTGACTACCCGTGCCCACCCGGGCGCCGGACTTGTCGACGACGATCTCGCCGGCAGCCAGATCGGCTCGCTGCGGATCCAGGACCACAGGACCGAGTTTGAGCCGCTCACCACGGAACGTCGTCCAGGCGCCCGGGGCCGGGGTGCACGCTCGAATGAGCCGGTCGATGTGCAACGCCGGCGAGGTCCAGTCGACCCGGGCGTCGTCGACCTCCACCTTCGGCGCGATCGACACACCGTCGGCCGGCTGCGGCTGCGGACGCGCCGAGCCGTCCTCGATGGCGTCGAGAGTCTTGACCAGCAAGGTGGCGCCCGATTTCGCCAGCCGCGCGAGCAGATCGCCGCTGGTGTCAGTGGGTCCGATCGGCTCGGTGACCGACCCGAACACCGGGCCGGTGTCCAGCCCCTCCTCGATCCGGAACGTGCAGGCACCGGTGATGTCGTCGCCGGCGAGGATCGCCCGCTGTACCGGGGCTGCGCCGCGCCAGGCGGGCAGCAAGGAGAAATGCAGGTTCACCCAGCCGTGCTCGGGCACGTCCAGCAGGTCGGGCGGGATCAGCGCGCCGTAGGCGACGACCGGGGCGCAATCCGGAGCGATCTGTTGCAGTCGGCTGCGGAACTCCTCATCGCGCAGCCGGGCCGGCTTGAGCACCTCGACACCGGCGCGCTCGGCCACCGCCGCCACCGGGCTCGGGGTGAGCTTACGTCCCCGGCCGGCGGGAGCATCAGGCCTGGTCAGTACCGCGACGACCTCGTGATGGGAGGCGAGCAGCGCTTCCAGGGAGGGCACGGCGACTTCAGGCGTGCCCGCGAACAGAACCCGCATTCGACCGACCCTATCGGCTGGGTCGGTCACCGCCTCAATCGCCGAGGTCGACGATGGCGGCCACCGGGCCGCCCCCGTCGGGTCCTTGATGTGCCGCTGACACGGAGACGAAGACCGCGGGGTCGCCGGTGGCCGCGGCGGTCACGCCGCCCACGCATGCCTTGATCTGGCGGTGCCAGTGCACGTCGGAGTCGTCGAGCATCGCGTTGCGCCGTCCCCGCACCATGCCGTCTTGGCTGACCTCGCATTTGAGGAAGACGTTGACCAAGCGCCCGCCGAGGTCGGTGTGGTGGGGCCGGTCGGGCAGGTCGAGCCCGGCGTCGCGGATCGCCGCCCAGATGCCGTCGGTGTCCAGCGCGTCGTTCATGACCGCATGCCCGATGCGGAACCGTCCGCCGATACCGCGGGCGTTGCCGACGACCACCACTTGGGCGCGGTCGAGTTCGACGCCCGACGAGCACGACGCGACGGCCGAGTAGAGCTCACGGTTGCGCAGCACGTCGGCGTCGTCGGGCAGGTCGATCTCCCCGAGCGCCACCGCCACCCCCAGACCGGTCGTACCGTTCGACAGATCCATCGACTCGTGGGTGTGCTCGGTCCACACCGTCTTGCCGCGTGCCTTGGCGTCGCGGATGGTGTGAATGGTCAGCAACGGGGTCTTGGTCTGCACGTAGTGCACGTCAGCCGGGTCGGTGATCCCGGCCCGGCTCATGCCGGTGCGTACCGCGTCGGCGACCTTCTCGATCATGCCGCGGCGCCCGATCTCTTCGGGCAGGATCGTCTCGCTCATCGCGAAGCCGACCGTCAGCCGTGGCTCGTCGCTCGGTTCGACGCGCTCGCCCGCCTCGGTCGCGAAGATCGTCGCGTGCGGGCTCAGCACACCGTCGGTGCCGCCCGACCACACGATCGGGACGTCGCTCACCTCGTGAGCGGTCCGGGTGCCGTTGGCGACCAGCACCTCACGGAAGGCGCGATCGGCGATGATGCGGGTGTAGTCGTTCACGCCGCCGTTGCCCTCGGTCTTGCCGACGATCGCGATGACCCGGTCGGCCTCCACAGCGCCGGCGTCGATCAGCCCGGTGAGTCCCGAAGCGTCGCTGACGTGGCTGATCGCCACCTTGTGGACCGCGATCGGTTCAGGCATGGTCGTCACCTCTCGTCGTCGTGGTCATGTCGCCACGCCCACCCCGACCACCGTCGTGCCGGCGGAGTCGTGGACAGCTTCGCCGATGCGCTCCAGCGAGGTGATGACGCCACGACGGCCACCTTGCTCGACGAATCGGCATACCGCTTCGACCTTCGGGCCCATGCTGCCGGCCTGGAAATGCCCCTCGGCGGCGTAGGCGCGCAGCGTCTCGACGTCCACGCGGCCGATCGGACGGGCCTGCGGGGTTCCGAACCACAAGGCAGCGGCGTCGACGTCGGTCGCGATGACCATGACGTCCACCCCCAGCGTGAGCGCCAGCAGCGCCGCGGTGGCGTCCTTGTCGATCACGGCTTCGACGCCACGCAACGCGCCGTCGGCCGCGCGCGTCACCGGTACACCGCCTCCGCCACTGGCCACCACCACGAACCCGGCCGCCACCAGGGCAGACACGGCCGGAGCATCGAGTACCTCGAGCGGCTGCGGACTGGCCACCACCCGCCGCCAGCCGCGTTCGCCCCGGTCCTGCCAGACCTGCCCGTGCTCGATGAGGACCCGCGCTTCGTCGTAGGGCAGGGAGCGGCCGATGGGCTTGGTGGGGTGCGTCAACGCGGGGTCGTGCGCGTCGACTCTGGTGCGGCTGACGACGGCGGCGACTTTGCGCCTCGAGCCGCGCGCGGCCAGCGCCCGCTCGAGGGCGTTGATGACGATGAACCCGACCGTGCCTTGAGTCTGCGCATCGCACCAGTCCAGCGGCACCGGCGGCACGACGGAGGCGGCGAGCTCATTCTTCACCAGCAAGTTCCCCACCTGAGGGCCGTTGCCGTGGGTGAGGACGATCTCGTAGCCGGCCGCGACCAGATCGGCCACCGGCTCCATGGCCCGGGTCACCGCGGCGATCTGATCGCCGGGTCGAGCCGAGCCGTCGGCCGCCGTCATGGCGTTGCCCCCCAGCGCGATCAGCACTCTCACCTGACGCCGCCCTCCTGCTCGATCAGCAGAGCCTATGGATCGCCCGCCCGCAGCAGCGATGGTGACCTTCGCCCAAACGACGCCTGCTCGGTCGGCGAAACCACACAGTCAGTCCGCCTGGTCCAGCCACGCCCGGACGGCCTCGTCGTGCTCGCCCAACAGGGGCGGCGCTCGATGGGTTCGCGGCTCGGCACCGTCGAAGCGGACCGGGACCCCGGGCAACTGGAAGCTGCCGAGCCGCGGGTGATCGACGTCGACCAGCAAACCCTGCGAGAGGGTCTGCTCCCAGCCGTACACCTCGTCGATCGAACGGACGCGGCCGCTGGCGATCCCGGCCGCGGCGAGTCGGCGCAGCCAGTGCTCGGCTGGGTGGGCCGCGAGGGCGTGGTCGATCTCGGCCACCAGTCGATCGCGGTTGGCGACTCGAGCGGTGTTGGTGGCGTACCTGACGTCGTCGGGGTCGAGCCCCATGATCGGCGCGAAGGCACGCCACTGCTGGTCGGTGCCCACGGCGATCTGGATCGCGCTGTCGCTTGCGTGGAACAGCCCGTACGGTGCGATCGCGGCGTGGTGGTTGCCACTGGCGCCGGGGACCTCCCCGCCCACGGTCCACCGCGTCCCCTGGAAGGCATGCACGCCGACGACGGCGGCCAGCAGGGACGTACGCACCACCGTTCCCCGCCCGGTGAGCCGGCGCTCCAGAAGTGCCGCCTGGACGCCGACCACGCCGTACAGTCCGGCGAGCAGGTCGGCGATGGGCACGCCGAGTTTCGTCGGCGCGCCGGGCTCACCGGTGATGCTCATCAAGCCGGCCTCGCCCTGGGCGATCTGGTCGTAACCGGCGCGGCCGCCTTCGGGACCGTCATGGCCGAACCCGGTGATCGACAGGATCACCAGCCGGGGATTGATCTCGTGCATGCGGTCGACGGAAAACCCCAGCCGGTCGAGCACACCGGTGCGGAAGTTCTCGACCAGCACATCGGCACGCCGGATCAACCGGGTGAGAAACTCCCGGCCCTCGGGTGCCTTCAGGTCGGCGGTCACCGATTCCTTGTTGCGGTTACAGGACATGAAGTAGGTGGACATCCGTTCGTCGTCGGCGCCGACGAACGGCGGGCCCCAGCCGCGGGACTCGTCGCCGTGCCCGGGTGCTTCGACCTTGATGACGCGTGCTCCCAGGTCACCGAGCATCATCGCCGCGTGCGGGCCAGCAAGCGCCCGGGACAGATCGATGACGAGATAGCCGTCCAGCGGCGCGCCGGACGGCGTTCGTTCGCTGTCGTGCACTGGCCCGCACCTCCGTCTCACAGCCAGTCGACGTCCGGAACCCCGCGGCCCTGAGCCAACCGGGGATAACCCGGCCCTCGGTCGAAGAACGGCTCGTCACCGCGCCGGCTCGCCACGTGCGCCCGCAGCGCCGCGCTGGCCGCTTGGTCGATCACCGGGTCATCCGGTGGTCCGGTGGCCACCACGCCGTAGTCGGCTCGCGCGCCCTCGATGGAGACTTTGCCCCAGCGTAGGTCGCGCAGGACGGCGTCGTAGGGGCGCTGCAGCGGGTCGCCCCACCCGCCGCCGCCGGTCGTCCGGATCCGGATCGTCTCGCCGGCCGCGACGGGCTCGGCGTCGGCCAGGGCGTCCACGTGCCGCTCGTTCGGCCCGCCCGGGTCGATGGTCACGCTGAACGGCCGGCCGGCGCGGCCCCCGCGCACACCCCAGCACGACAGAATCGACCGGTCGGCGATGGACATGAAGTGCGCATCGCGCAGCATCCGGATGTGCTTGTGGTAGCCCAGCCCGCCGCGGAACAGTCCCGGCCCGCCGGAGTCGACGGCCAGCCCCAGCCGCTCGACGACGAACGGGAAGCGTGACTCGCTGAACTCCGTCGGCAGGTTCCGGGAGTCCGGCACCACGTGCACGGTGTCCTCACCGTCGGCGTAGTAGCGCCCGCCCGAGCCGCCGCCGAGCACCTCGCGCATCAGGTAGCGCCGCCCGTCAGCGTCGTGACCGTACACGCCGGTGTAGCGGATGGTCTCCTGATCCGCCGGCATCCGTCCGTCCACGGCCTTGGCCAGGGCGCCGGCCAGGACACCGAGCAGGCGCAGGATGACGAAGGTTCGCGCGTTGGTCGGCGCGGGAAACTCCGGAGTCAGCAGCGTGCCCGGTGGCGGGAAGCGCATCTCGATCAGCGGTACGACACCTTCGTTGACGTCGAGCTCGGCCATGCGCTCCGGGGTGTCGGCCAGGTTGCGCAGGATCGGCGCCAGCCACTTCTTCAAGAACGCACCGTCGGCGTGATCGCCGGAGTGGTTGATCGGCCCGCGGGCCTGGGGCGAGGTCCCGGCGAAGTCGATGATCAAATCCGGCGGCGCGGCGTCATCGTCGGTCCTGGTCACGGCGATGCGCTGCGTGTGCAGTCGCGGCGGGTCGACGCCGTCGTGCTCGGCGTAGTCCTCCCAGACGTATCGCCCGGGCGGGATCTTCGCGATCACTTCGCGCCGGAACGTCTGCGTGGTGCGCTCGATGATCGCCTCGAAGCACGCCTCGACCGTTTCTCGGCCGTAGCGGTCGAACAGCT
This sequence comes from Haloactinopolyspora sp., assembly GCF_027324685.1. NCBI lineage: Bacteria > Bacillati > Actinomycetota > Actinomycetes > Jiangellales > Jiangellaceae > Haloactinopolyspora > Haloactinopolyspora sp. Next base: position 74,738 of record NZ_DAHVSH010000015.1, on the reverse strand, counting down.
CGGCCATGCGCCGGGCGCCCATCACACAGGCCGCACATTCCGCGTCCAGGTCGGCGGCGAGAGACTCCGGTGTCCGCGAGTTGCGGGTCATGATCGTCAAGGCGGCCTCGTTGGGAACGCCCTGATCCCACAGCTTGATCGGGGGGACCATGAGGCCCTCCTCGAACACGCTCGTCGCCCGTGAGGGCATCGAGCCCGGCACGGATCCGCCGATGTCGTCGTGGTGCCCGAAGGCCTGCACGAAGGCCACGACGCGCGGCGCGGCGCCGTCACGTTCGGTATGGAACACCGGCGCGGTGACGCACAGATCCGGCAGATGCCCGATACCGCCCTCGGAGAGGTAGACGTCGTTGTGGAAGTAGACGTCGCCGGGGCGCATCGTCTCGATCGGGTGATCGCGGACCACGGGGTCCACCAACGCCGAGTACGAGCGCCCGTGAGCTTGCGCAGCCGGCGGTCGTGGATGCCTGCGCGGTAGTCGTGCGCGTCGCGGATCATCGGCGAGCGAGCTGTCCGCCCGATCGCGGTCTCCACCTCCTGCTCGACCGACGCCAGGTAGCCGGCCACGATCTCGACGAGTACGGGCTCCACCGCGGCGCTCATGCCGGCCCCCTGGTGATGATCAGGTTGCCGAATCTGTCGACCACGGCCTGAAATCCCGGATACAGCGGCAGCGTCGACCCGAACTCCTCGATCACGGCGGGCCCGGGCACCACGTCGCCGGCGCCCAACGCGGCGCGGTCGAACACGGCGGTGTCGGTCCAGGCGTCGAAGTAGACCGGCCGGAGGCTGCTCGCTTCGGCGCCGCCGCCGGGCGCGATCTCGGCGATCTCGGGCCGGCGGATCGGCCCGACCCCGGTGACGCGGAGATTCACCCACTCGACCGGCTGGCGCTGGTCGTTACGGAAGTCGTAGCCGTAGAGGGTGCGGTGCTCGTCGTGAAACGCCGCCGCGACCGCGTTCGTGGCCGCCGGGGTGAGCGGCCCGGCCGGCACGTCGACCCGGACTTCGAAGGCCTGGCCGACATAGCGCAGGTCCGCGGTGCGCACGAACCGCTGCTGGGCCGTGTCGAAGCCTTCACGGGCCAGGACCGCGCCCGCCTCGGCCTGCAGATCGTCGAAGATCCGCGCCACCGCGGCGACGTCGAGCGCGTCGTGGCGGGCCACCGCCGTGCGGACGTAATCGTTGCGGACGTCGACGGTGAGCAGCCCGTACGCCGACAGGTTGCCCGGATCACGCGGCACGACGACCGAGGCCAGCCCCAGCACGTCCAGCAACCGGCACGCCGCCAGCGATCCGGAGCCGCCGAAGGTCACCAGGGTGAAATCACGCACGTCCAGCCCGCGCGAGACGGTGATCCGGCGCAGCGCGTTCGCCTGGTTCCACGCCGCGATCTCGATGATGCCGGCTGCGCATCGCTCCAGGTCGAGATCCAGCTCGGCCGCGAGCGCCTGGATGCCACGACGCGCGGCCTCGACGTCGAGCGTGATCGCGCCGCCGAGCAATCCTGGCGGCAGGCGCCCGAGCAGGACGTGCGCGTCGGTGACCGTGGGCTCGCGGCCGCCGGTGCCGTAGCACATCGGCCCGGGGTCGGCACCAGCCGAGCGTGGCCCGACCTTGAGGGTGCGTTCGGGGCTGATCCAGGCGATCGATCCGCCGCCGGAGCCGACCGTGACCACGTCGATCATCGGGATCTTGCTGGGATACGCGCCGACGCTGCCCTCGGTGGTCAGGGCGGGCTTGCCGTCGAGCACGACCGTGACGTCGGTGGAGGTACCGCCGCCGTCGAGCGTGAGCACCCGGTCGAAGCCGGCCGCGTCAGCGATGACCGCCGCACCGAGTGCACCGGCGGCCGGACCGGACAGCACGGTGGATATCGGCTGGTCGACGACCTCGTCAGCCGACAACACGCCACCGTTGGACTTCATGACGTAGAACGCGACGCTCTCCCCCGAGGTCACGCCAGCCAGGCGGTCGCGGATCCCCCGCACGTAGGTGGCGATCGCCGGCTTGACGGCGGCATCGACGAGCGTGGTCACGCTGCGCTCGTACTCCCGGTATTCGCGCAGCACCTGCGACGAGATGGACACGCTCGCCGAGGGGTGCTCACGCGCCAGCACGTCGCGCATGCGCTGCTCGTGCCGCGGGTCTGCGTAGGCATGCAGGAAGCACACGCCGATAGCCGAGATGCCGCGGTCCCGGAAGAACCGGGCCGCCGCCACCGCGTCGTCCTCGTCGAACGGGCGGATCTCGCTGCCGTCGAACGCCAGCCGGCCGCCGACGGTGCGGACCCGGTCGGCCGGCACGATCCGCGGTGGCTTCACCCAGAAGTAGCTGTTGCCGTATCCGTCCGGCACCGATTGCCGGGCGATCTCGAGAATGTGTTCGTAACCCTCGGTGGTGATGAAACCGAGATCGTCGATCTTCCCTTCGAGCAGCCGGTTCGTGGCGACCGTGGTCCCGTGGCTGATCGCTTCGACGTCATCCGCGCCGGCGCCGATACGGTCCAGGATCCGGTGCAGGCCGGTCATGAATCCCTGCGCGGGATCGGCGGGCGTGGACGGCGTCTTGGTGGTCACGAGCCGGCCGGTTCGCTCGTCGACGGCGACCACGTCGGTGAACGTCCCGCCGGTGTCGATGCCGACACGGATCGCAGGCGGCATCGGTGCTCCTCGCGTCGTCGACGGGACCGGTGTCGAGATTCAACCAGGCCGGCCCGGTCCAGCACCAGCATCCGGGTCACGGCGCTCGGCGCGGGAACGACGACGACGCGTCGCGGGTGAGGTCGGCTGCGTAGCGGCGCACGAGCTCGAGGTTGCGGTCGGCCAGGTGGTCGAATCCCTGGCTGACGCTGGAGCCGGGCGTCAGCGAGCGCAACGCGGTGGCGGGGTCGAGCCGCGCGGAGATCCAGCATTCGTGGCTGGCGGCGCGGGCCACGACGTCGGCGGTCGGCGTGACGATCATCGAGTTGCCGAAGTACAGCTTGCCCGCTGGGTCGATCCCGGTGCAGTTCGCCCCGACGACGAAGACGTGGTTGTCGTACGCGCGAGCGCGATTGGTCAGCTCCCACAGGTCCGCCGAGCGCAGCAACGCCGACGGCCGGACGATCACCTCCGCGCCCCGCACCGCGCTGATCCGGGACAGCTCCGGGTAGTCGCCGTCGAAGCCGATGATCATCCCGATGGTGCCGAGGTCGGTCTGGGTGACGCTGACGTCGTCGCCCGGCGTCACCCAGCCCCCGCGAGAGCGCAGCTCGGTGCAGAACGGGTGCGTCTTGCGGTAGATCCCGAGCACGTCGCCGTCCGGCCCGGCGAGCACCGCGGAGTTGTAGACGATGCCGCGTTCGGAGCCTCGTTCGTAGGTGCCCCACACGAGGTGGACGCCGAGCCGTCGCGCCGCGTCCTGGAACGGCTCGGTGAGCGGTCCGGGCACGTCGGTCACCAGGTCCCACAGCGCCTCTGGCGAGCATCCGGGGGTGAATCCCGTCGTCACCGACTCCGGCAGGACGACGAGCTCGGCACCGGTGTCAGCAGCGCACCGTTGCGCGTAGTCGATGGCGTGATTGACGTTCGCCTTGATCGTCTCGGTGGTCAACGGCTCGGCCCGGGGCCGTACCTGAATCGCTGCGGCCGTGAACGCGCGCATCGCCGCCTCCTGATGTCGACGCCGCCGGGTGGGCACCACGGTAGTCACCGTTTTGCTTGCGCAGGTCCGGTGAGGAGAGAAACATCGAGAGACAGCCATCGGCGACGCAGCGGAGGTGATCACCGTGGCGGTCTGTGAAGTCTGCGGCAACGACTACGCGCTGGCCTTCGAGGTGCATGCTCAAGGGTCGGTGCACGTGTTCGACAGCTTCGAGTGTGCGATCCACAAGATGGCACCGGTCTGCGAACACTGCGGGTGCAAGGTCATCGGGCACGGCGTCGAAGCCGATGGGCACTTCTACTGTTGCGCGCATTGCGCGAGCGCCAAGGGTGTCGAGGGCCTCGTCGATCACCGCGACACCTCGAGGTGACCGAGCGGCGCCGACGCCGCGGGCGCTCATCGCCGTTGTCGCCCGGCGGCCCAACCACCGACGACGGCCCCGGCCAGCGCGATGGCCGCGCCCACGAGCACGCCCCGGGTGAACTCGCCCGTCAGGAGGGCGCCGCGAGGCAGTGCCGGTGGCGGGGCGGTGTACACGACGCCCGCGTCCCTGCCCGTCGTCGACGCCGCTGTAGTCGACGCCGCCGCCGGCACGGCCTCGCGCCCGGCCAACACGTCGTCGACGGCGGCGAAGAACTCCCCCGCGGTCTTCTTCGCGACCCCGGCGAGCATCCGCTGCCCGACTCCGCCGATCATGCCGCCCACGACGGCGTCAGCGGAGTAGGCCACCTGGGTCGCTGCGTCGCCGTCCTCGCTCAGGGTGACCGCGACGTCGCAGCTGACAGTGCCCGGAGCGCCGGCGCCGGACGCGGACAGGACGAACGAACCAGGAGCATGCTGGTCGTGCAGCCGCACGTCGCCGGCGTAGACGCCTTTGATCGTGCCGACGCCGGCGGTGACGGTCATGGCGTAGGCATCCGGTGCGGTGGCTTCCAGGCGCAAGCACCCGGGAATCGTCCGCACCAGGACGGCGGGATCGGTCAATGCCTGCCACACCTGCTCGCGCGAGGCGTGCAGGACGGCGGATCCGGTGACCTTCATCAGCTGTCGCCTTCCTCGTTCGTCGCTTCTGCGCGCAGGTGATACAGCTCGGACGGCGAGATCGGCATCCTCGAGATCCGGATGCCCTGGGAAGACTCAGCGTCCTCGATCGCCGACGCCAGCACCGCTGACACGGGGATCACGCCGGCCTCTCCGGCACCCTTGATGCCCAGCGGGTTCAGCGGCGAGGGTGTCTGCAGGTGGTCGGTCTCGATGACCGGGATCTCGCTGGCATAGGGCATGAGGAAGTCCATGAACGACGCGTTGAGCAACTGCCCCGCATCGTCGTAGACGAGCTTCTCGTACAAAGCTCCCCCCACCCCCTGCGCGACCCCGCCGTGGATCTGGCCTTGGACGATGCGCGGATTGATCAGCGTTCCGCAGTCGTGCACCACGCAATAGCGCAAGATCGAGATCTCCGCCGTTTCGGGGTCGGTCTCGACGATCGCCGCGTGCATCCCGTTCGCGAACGTCGAGCGAGGCGGCGAGTAGTAGTCGGTGCCTTCCAGGCCCGGCTCGTCGTCGTCGGCGACCGGGGGCCGGTCCGGGTCGGCGGGTGCGGCGAACTGGGTGGCGCGCTGGGATTCCGCATCGAAGGCGTAGCGCAACGGGTTGGACAGCACCGCGGCGGTCCGCAGCGGGATCGTCGCCCCCGGGACGCCTTTCACCTGCACCACGCCGTCGACGATCTCGAGGTCGCGCGGGTCGGCTTCGAGCGCCTCGCCGGCGATCCGCAGCGCCTTCTGGCGTACCTTGCGCGCGGCGAGCGCGACGGCGTTGCCGCTCATCACCGCGGCTCTGGACGCGAACGTGCCGACCGCGTAGCCGAACCTGCGGGTGTCGCCGGTGGTGACCACCACGTCGTCGAGCGCCACGCCCAGCTCGTCGGCCACCACCTGAGCGAACACCGTCTGATGCCCCTGCCCTTGGGTGGTGAGCCCGGTCGCGACGACGACCGTGCCGTCGGTCTCGACCTTGACGAATCCGCCCTCGTAGGGCCCCACGCCGGTGCCTTCGACGTAACAGCCGAGGCCGATGCCGACACGTCGCCCGGCGGCGCGCGCCTCGTCGCGGATCGCCTCGAACTCGTCCCACCCGATGAGCTTCTTCACTTTGGCCAGCGTCGCGGGGTAGTCACCGGAGTCGTAGATCAGCGGGCGGCCGTCCTGGAACGTCAGACCGTGGTCGTACGGCATCTCGTCGGGGCCGATGAAGTTGCGCTCGCGCACGACAGCACGGTCGAGGCCGAGGTCGGCGGCGATGGCGTCCATGGTCCGCTCCATGGCGAAGCAGCCCTGCGGGCGCCCGGCACCCCGGTACGGCGTGACCGCGACGGTGTTGGTGTACAGGCTGTGGAACTCCGCGCGGTACGCACCGGGCTTGTACGGCCCGAGCAGCTGCGTGGTGGTGATGATCGGGACGATGATCCCGTACGGCGTGTAGGCGCCGTTGTCGTGCCAGATGGTCACGTCCAAGCCCAGCAGGTGCCCGTCGTCGTCGTAGCCGACTCGCACGTGCTGCAGCTGGCCGCGTTCGTGCGCCGCGGAGACGAAATGCTCACGACGATCTTCGGTCCACTTGACCTCCTGGCCCAGCATGATCGCCGCCCACGCCACGAGCACCTCTTCGGGCCACGGGTGCACGATCTTGACGCCGAATCCGCCCCCGACGTCCGGCGCGATCACTTCCACGCGGTCCAGCGGCAGCTCGAGTTTGGCCGCCAGCGCCGCGCGTACCGACGTCGAGGCCTGGGTCGAGGTGTAGACGCGCAGGCTGTGGTCGTCGCCGTCCCAACGCGCGTGCACGCCCCGGCCCTCCAACGGGGTGGAAGCGCTGCGCTCGATCTCGAGGTCGAGATCGAGCACGCGTGGTGCGGTGTCGATGGCCGCTCGGGCGTCGCCGGTCTCCTGGACGAGGTGGGCCGAGACGTTGCCGGGAACGTCGTCGTGCACGAGAAGGTCGCCGTCGCGTGCTGCCTCGATGCCCACCACCGGCGGCAACAGCTCGTAGTCGACCCGGATGCGTTCGCACGCGTCCTCCGCCAGGTAGCGGTCGGTCGCCACGACCATGACGATTGCTTCGCCGACGTGGTTGACCTCGTTCTTGGCCAGCGGACAGGCCGTTCGGCCATGGGTGAGCGCCTCGTGCGGAATGAGCACCGGCAGCGTTTCGCCGACGCGTCCCGGTAGGTCGTCGTGGGTGTAGATGGCGACCAGGCCGTCGACGGCGAGCGCGTCGGTGACGTCGATGTCCACGATGCGCGCGTGGGCGTGCGGACTGCGCACGAATGCCGCCGCCAGAGCGGCGGAGCCGATGTCGTCCAGGAATCGGCCCTGGCCGGTGAGTAGTCGGGGGTCCTCGCGCCGGGCTATCGGCTCACCCACGGTCCTCGTCGTCACCCGGGTGCCTCCTCCCGCTCCTCTCGGCGCAGCTGCGCCGCCCGCAGGACCGACGCGACGATGTTCTGGTAACCCGTGCAGCGGCACAGGTTGCCCGTGATCGCTTCGCGCGCTTCGGCCTCGCTGGGATCTGGATGCTGGTCGAGGTAGGCGGTGACAGTCGTGACGAACCCCGGCGTGCAGAAGCCGCACTGCAGCCCGTGACACTCGCCGAAGGCTCGCTGCACCGCGCTCAGCTCGCCGTCGCCGCGGGCGCAGCCTTCGACGGTGGTGACCTCTGCGCCGTCGTGCATGACCGCGAACTGCAGGCACGAACGGATCGTCTCCCCGTCCACGAGCACTGTGCACGCCCCGCACACGCCGTGCTCGCAGCCCACGTGCGTGCCGGTCAACCCGAGGTCGTGGCGCAGGAAGTCCGACAACAGCCGGCGAGCGGGCACGCTCGCCGAGCGCGGCACCCCGTTGACGGTCAGCGTCACCTCGTGCAGCGACTCGGCCGGGCCTGTGGGGGTCATTGCGGTCATCGTCTCGCCCTCGCTTCCGCCCGGGTCGCCGCGTGGTCGACGGCCCCGCGTCCTGCCCGTGCGGTGAGCACGCCGGCCAGTTGCCGGCGATAGGCCGCCGTGGCGTGGATGTCGTCGTCAGGTTCCACCCGGGCCGTGACCAGCCGAGCCGCGGCCGCCCAGTCGGCCTGGTCGAACGGCGCCGCGCCCACGGCGTCGGTCAGATCCACGACGACCGGTACCGGGCCCATCGACACCAGGGCGGCCCGCGCTTGCCGGATGCGATCGTCGTCGTCCACCGCGATCAGGACGCCAACCCCGCACACGGCGTAGTCGCCGGCCCGCCGGGCCACTTCGACCCACGCCGAGCCGGTACGTCCCGGCGGGACGGGAAAACTCGCCTCGGTGACGAGTTCGTCAGCGCGCACCGACGTCGTCATCGGCCCGGTGACGAAGTCGGCGGCCCGGATCTCTCGCTGCCCGTGTTGCGAGCGCACCGTGACCGAGCCGCCGAGCAAGGCCAGGACCGCCGGCATCTCCCCCGCCGGGTCCGCGTGCGCCAGGCTGCCGACCGTGGTACCCCGGTGCCGGATCGTGGGGTGAGCGACGAGCACCAGCGCCTGGCGCAGCAACGGCAGCGCCGCGTGTACCAGCGGGTCGTGTTCCACGCGACTGTGCCGCGCGGCAGCGCCCACGCGCACGACCTGTCCGGCATCGACCGAGGCGACCCGCACGACGTCCAACTCGTCGATGCGGTTGACGTCGACCAGGTGCGCCGGGGCGGCCAGGCGCATGTTGAGAAGCGGGACGAGGCTCTGCCCACCGGCGAGCACCTTGGCCTCGGGGCCGTGCTCGCCCAGCAGCGCCACCGCGTCGGCGACCGTGCCCGGGCGGTGGTAGGCGAACCCCGATGGCTTCACCTTGTCCATCCTCCTACCGGGACGCCCAGCATGCTCATTCCTCGCTCGGCCGAGGCGCGCCTGTGGCGGATCTGCCCTGCTTGAGGTGGTCCGGCGCAACCACGTACGACAAGTGGTACATCACGATGGTCACCAGCGTGCCCAGGGCGATACCCGAGAGCACGAAATCGTCGGTGACTTCGAGCGAGGTGTCGCCGATGGCGATGATGATGCCCGCCGACACCGGCACGAGATTGATCGGATTGGCGAAGTCGACGCCGTTCTCGATCCAGATCTTCGCGCCGAGCATCCCGATCATGCCGTACAACACCACGGTGATACCGCCGAGCACCCCGCCTGGCACGGCCGAGACCAGGGCACCGAACTTCGGCGAGAACCCGAACCCGATCGCCACCAGCGCCGCGACGTAGTAAGCGGCGGTGGAGTACACGCGCGTGGCCGCCATGACGCCGATGTTCTCGGCGTACGTGGTGGTCGGTGAGCCGCCGACGGACGAGGCCACGACGGTACCCACACCATCGGCGGCGATCGCCTTGCCCATCACCGGGTCGAGGTCGCGGTCGGTCATCTCCGCCACCGCCTTGACGTGCCCGGCGTTCTCGGCGATGAGCGCGATGACGGCGGGCAGGACCAGCAGGATGAAGGCTGCGTTGAAGCTCGGCAGGTGCCACCCGACCACCTCGGTGCCGTCGGCGGCGACCGTCGTCGCGGCCGGGAAGCCGAACCAATCGGCGTCGCCGAGGGCGTCGAAGTTCACCCGCCAGTGGGTGGTGACTTCACCCGCGGTGGCGTCGAACGCGGTGATCTGCCCGAAGACCCGGTCGAAGATCCACGACAGGGCATAGCCGAACACGAGGCCGACGAAGATCGCGATCCGGCCCAGGAACCCACGCAGGCCCACCGCCATCATGATCACGGCGGTCATGACGATCAACGCCATCCACTGGTCCTGCGGCCAGTAGACGTCGGCGACCACGGGCGCCAGGTTGAACCCGATGAGCATCACGACCGCACCGGTGACGACGGGCGGCAGCACTCGGTACAGCACGCCGGAGCCGAGCACGTGGATCGCCACGCCCGCGCCGATCAGCACCAGGCCCGCGACGAGGATGGCGCCGGTGACGTCCGGGGAGTCGCCGCCCTGAGCCCGGATCGCGGCCACCCCGCCCACGAACGACGCGCTGGTGCCGAGGTAGCTGGGCACCTTGCCCTGGACGATCAGCAGGAAGCAGATCGTCGCCACCCCGCTCATCATGATCGCCAGCTGCGCGTTGAGCCCCATGACCAGCGGGAAGACGAACGTTGCACCGAACATCGCCACGACGTGCTGGGCGCCCAGCCCGACCGTGCGGGCCCACGAGAGCCGCTCGTCGGGGCGGACCACCTCCCCCGGCGGAGGCGTCCGTCCGCCGTAGACCACTTTCCAGCCGAGTGCCACGCGTCGCCTCCTTGTGAGGGCGGCAGCAGCGGTGCCGCTCCCGCGATCGTTTCGGCCGTGACCGGTACGCACGGCCGACGTCGATCATCCGCGCGCACGCGTTTCAGGCAAAGTAGACACCCCGCGCAGCGAGAGCATGGGCAGTTACTGCCGAGGAGATACCGCTCCGGTCAGCAACCACTGCCGGTCACAAGGCCCTACACAGATGGCTCAAGCGCTCAGCGGCGCACACCCCGATGGTGGGCGATGTCGGTGTTCTCCATCGCGCCCCAGCCGTGCCAGCGGTCAACCTCGATCCATGCGCTGACGCGGGCGCGGTCGCGGGTGGGGTACGGGCTCCCGGTGTAGTGCCGAGCGAGCCGATCGATGTCCGCCAGCCCGGTGTCGTCGAGCAACTCCACGACCCGGCCCTGAACGCTCACGTGGGTATACCAGTTTTCTCCGTCGACCGCGGTCAAGCTGACCCGAGGGTCGTGGCGCAGATACTCCAACCGCTTGCGCGCACCGTCGAGGTTGATCAGCACCCGGCCGTCCTGCCACAGGTACCAGGTGGCGACCGTGACCGGCTGACCGTCCGGGCGCACTGCCGCCATCACAGCAGGGTTGGGCCGCGCGAGGAAATCACTCACGTCCTGCGGAAGCGGGGGCTTGGCCACGGCTCGACATCCCTTCGACTGACATGACGTTCATCGAGCACCACCGCACGTGCTCAGTCCCTCACCTTGCCATGGGTGCCAGAGCGGACGGCAGCGGGGCGACGTCGACGATCCGGCCACCGGTGCGAATCGAGTCGGTGGCTGCGCAGCCCGCCGCAACCGCCTGGCGAGCCGCCACCGGTGAGGTGATGGTGGCGGTGCCGTGGCGCACGGCGTCGAGGAACTCGGCCACGATGCGCGCGTCGGCTCCACCATGCCCGGCCGTGCCGCTGGCCACGGGAACCTCGAGGTCGGCGTCGGCCCGGTAGCCGTGCCGGCCGGCGTTCCACACCCGGATCACCGCGCCGTCCATGTCACCGAAGTTCTCCATCCGGCCGTGATCGCCGATCACCGTGTAGTTGCGCCAGTAGTCCGGGGTGAAATGGCATTGCTGGTACGTCGCGAGAACACCGTTGTCCAAGCGCAGGTTCACCTGGCTGAGGTCTTCGACGTCGATGACCGGGTGCAGGCCGCGCAGCGACCGCGGCGGCCAGTTGTGTTCCGGGTCGTACCAATCGTGCATGAGCTCGTCGCCGCGCGAAGCCCGGTCGTCGATGTCGCCGTAGACCGCCAGTGTCCCCATGGCTTGAACCTGGGTAGCGAAACCGCCGGCCAGCCAATGGATGACGTCGATGTCGTGGGCGCCCTTCTGCAGCAGCAGGCTGTTGGTGTAGCGCCGGTCGGCGTGCCAGTCCTTGAAGTAGAAGTCACCGCCGTGCCCGACGAAATGCCGGCACCAGATCGCCTTGACGGTACCGATCGCGCCGTCGAGAACCAGCCTGCGCATCTCTTGCACGACCGGCATGTGACGCATGTTGTGCCCGACATAGAGCAGGCTGTCGGTCTCGCGCGCCGCGTGCAGGACCGCGTCACAGTCGTCGACGCTGATCGCCAACGGCTTCTCCACGTAGACCGCCACGCCGGCGGCCAGAAAATCGATGGCCATCCCGGCGTGCACGTGGTCCGGTGTGAGCACGAACACCGCGTCCAGGCCGGCATCGAGCAGGTCGCGGTGATCGGCAGTGGCGACAACCTGTTCGCCGTAGGTCTCCCGAGCGCGCTGCCGCCGCGCTTCGACGGGGTCGCACACAGCCACCACCGCCGATCCTGCTTCCGGGTGGTGTGCATGCAGTGCGAGCCCGGACCGTGTCCCCAGGCCGACCACGCCGATCGACAGGTCGGTCATGACGCAACTCTCCTCTACGCGGTGATCGACAGGCCTCCGCTGTCGCCCGAGCCATCGTAGGTCGTGTCGATCACCGGGGTACGCCGCGCATCTGCAGCACCTTCAACGCCAGCGCGAGGTCGAGGCGCAGCTCCGGGTCGGTCGTGAACGGCCCGACGATCCGCTCCAGCTTGCCGATCCGGTACCGCAAGGTGTTGTAGTGAAAGTGCAGCTGCCGCGCGGCCTCGGCGACGTTGAGATTGGTCTCCAGCAGCACTTTCAGCGTGTTGCGCAGGTCCTCCATCTCGTCGTCGTCCGGACGCGCCAGTTCGTGCAGAGTCTCGCGGGCGAAGCCACGCAGCTCCTCTCGGTCCTCGATCAGGCTGAGCAGCCGGAACGAGCCGAGGCCGTCGAAGTGCGCGAGTGAGCCGGCACCGTTGAGCTGGCGCCCGACCTGGACCGCGCGCCGGGCCTGCTCGTAGGCGTGCGGGAGCTCCGCGGGATCACGGACGAGCCGGCTGACCCCGGTGGAGAACGAGCGGCGCCCGCTACCGCCCTCGTTAGCTACCTGGCGGACCACCTCGCGCACCAGGGTGTCGGGGTCCCGCGAAACTTTCGGCGCCAGCAACGCCACGACTTCCTGGGTGAAGCCGACCACCGCCGCGCGGCTGTCGCGGCGGGCAACGACGTTCTGCCAGGCGACGGTGAACCGCTCCTGCACCGGCCTGCGCTGTGGACCGGCTACCGCCGCCGGGGTGTCCTCCGGGTCGAGCTCGGACACCACGACCACCAGCTCGCGGTCGACGTCCCAGCCCAACGACTCGCAGTGCGCCACCACCTGGTCTCGTCCGCCGCCCCGCCCAGCCAGGACGTCGCGCAGGAAATCACCTTGATACTTGCTCTCCACAGCGGTGACGGCGAGCTGCTTGTTCACCGCGAGCGCGGCGACCGTCGCAGCCCGTTCGAGCACCATGACGTCGCTGCGGTCGATCTCGCGGCCTCGGGCGAAGGCCACGATCCTGCCGTGATCGACCCGCCCGGCCACGATCGGCACCACCGCATGGCGTCCTGGCACGTCGGCGTGGGTGTGCACACCGCCGCGGCCATCCTCGATGCGGAACCGCCCGGCCGAGTCGAAACACGCCGTGTCGCGCCAGGCCGCGAGCTCCTCCGGCGAGCCGGCCTCTGCCAGGACCCGGCCGTCGGAGCTGGTGATGAACACCGACACCCCGAGCACGGCGGAGGTCTTGACCGCCAGTTCCCGCAGTCCGCCGCCTTCCAGGACCACCGACAGCAAGGCCTGGTGCACCTCCCACGAGCGCTCGAGCGCCGAGGCTTGCCGATTGAGCACACCGGTGAGGACCTGGTTCAAGATGTCGTCGAAGCCGACCGCGTCGGGCAGGAGCAGGAGCGGCAACCCCAGCCGGTCGGCCTCCTCGATCATCTCGCCCGGCAACTGGCTGAGGTAGCGGTGCAGCTTCACGCCGATGGCCGCCACCCCGCGGGCGTTGAGGTCGACCACCAGCGATGGCAGCCCCTGCGGCGTGTTGCGCAACGGGTACCCGGTCGTGAGCAGCAACTCGTGCGGCTTGACCCACGGCAGGATGTCGGGCACCTCCATGATGTTGGCGCGCTGCACCACGCGCTCGAGACCACCTGCACCGGCCAACAGCCGAGCGCCGGCCAAAGCGGGGATCTCCATGGCCTTGCGGATGGTCAAGCCCGGCACGGCATGCGTCGGCCACGTGACTTCCGGCTCCGGCAGGGAATCGTGCCTGGCCCGGTCGTCGGCGGAGGCTGCTGGCAACTCCGGCGAAGCCGAGCGACCATCGTTGGCAAGTTTTCCCATGCGGGTGACGCTATCGGCCCAGCTACGTTCATGGCAGTACCTCAGGTCCACTGATCCGCGAACGGAGCCATCGGTGCTGGTCCCGGTGTGTTCAGCCGATCCGCCCGACGCGTCGGGTCAGGTCGTGCCGGGCGTGGCCAGTAGCCCACTGGTGTCGTTGCTCCGCGCGCCCGTGCGCCGCGCCCGCGTGGTCGCCGCCACCTCACGCCTGGTCGCGATCGTGGTCGAGGCCGCGGCACCGCAGGTCGTCTGCGTGACGGCCGGGGCTGGCGGGGCGCTGCCATGTGCGCTCACCGTCGACGGCTCCGTGCCGTACGCAGAGGTGGGGACGGTGGTGGCCGTCGGTTCCGGGCGGGTCCAGCTCCCCGGTGCCGTCGTCACGACGATCCGGTGGCGTCCGGTTCGCCCGCCCGTGCTCACCGACCCCGGGAGCTGCTTCGCCCGTGCCGCGGGCTGTCCGACGCCGGACCTGCCGCCGGCGCTCGTCGAGTACGCCGACGAGCTCGCCATGGTGCTCGCCGGCGGCGCGGTGTCACCGACCGCGCTGGCCGCGCCGGTCCAGGCGCTGCTCGGCTTCGGCCCTGGTCTCACCCCGGCCGGCGACGACGTGCTCACCGCTGCGCTGGTGGCCTTGCACGCCGCTGGAGATGCGGCCACTTCGTCGTTGGCCGCGGCCATCGCCGCCGGGCGTCCGTTCGAACGGACGACGGCGCTGTCGGCCGGTTTGCTGCACCTGGCCCAGACCGGTCTGGCCGTGCGGCAGCTCACGCGGTTCGTGGAGGCACTCGGCACTCCGGGAGCTGATCTGACCGCCTCGGGCCAGGCGTTGCTCCGGGTGGGTCACACCTCGGGTGCGGCGATGTATCTCGGCGCGGTGGCTGCGCTGCGCCGCCGGAGGCCCGTATGACACGTCATCTCGAGCTCCGCGCCGGCGCCTACCACGACTCCGTGGCGTTGATGCAGGTCAGTCAGACCGTGGCGGCGGAGCCCGGCGTCGTGGCCGCACTCGTGGCCATGGCCACCGATCTCAATCTCGACCTGCTCGGCAACCTCGGGTTCGATCCGCCGGCCGGTGCCGGCCCCAACGACCTGCTCGTCGCCGTCCACGCAGACGAGCCCGAAGCACTGCAACGGGCCCTCACCACCGTCGACGCGGCGCTAGCCGAGCGTCCTTCCGCAGCGCACGGCGGGTTCGACAGCGAGGCGCAGCCGCGAACCGTCGGCTCGGCCGCCGCCCGGTCCGGGGCCACCATCGCGGTGATCTCGACTCCTGGGCCGTATGCGTTCGTCGAGGCGATGGACGCCTTGGAGCACGGGCTGAGCGTCATGGTCTTCTCCGACAACGTCCCGCTCGCCCACGAGATCCGGCTCAAGCAGGAGGCATCACGTCGTGGCCTGCTGGTGATGGGACCGGACTGCGGGACGGCAGTGATCAACGGCGCGGGGCTCGGCTTCGCCAACGTCGTGCGCCCCGGGCCGGTCGGGGTCGTGGCCGCTTCTGGAACCGGTGCGCAGCAGGTCATGTGCCTGATCGACGACGCCGGCGTCGGCGTGAGCCATTGCTTGGGGGTGGGCGGGCGCGACCTGTCCGCTCCCGTCGGCGGGGCCGCCACGATCGCGGCGCTCGACCTGCTCGCCGCGGATCCGTCGACGGAGATCATCGTGGTCATCAGCAAGCCGCCGGCGCCCGACGTCGCCGACGCCGTACGGGCCAAGGCGGCGGTTGCGGCGAAGCCGGTCGTGTTCGCGCTGCTCGGCCTGGGCCAGCCCGACCTCACCGCGGCCGCTCATTCCGTCGTCACGGCCGCCGGGGGTCGCTGGCGCCCGCCGCGCTCGTGGCCGGCGCCGATGACGCGCTTGGGAGCGTACGGTCGCGTCACCGGTCTGTTCTCCGGCGGCACGTTGTGCGACGAGGCGATGGTGATCGCCAGCGCCGCGCTCGGACCGATTCGCTCGAACGTCGCGCTGCGGCCGGACTGGCAGCTGGGCGGCGACCTGCACGCAGACGGTCACGTGATGATCGATTTCGGGGACGACGAGCTCACCCGGGGCCGCCCGCACCCGATGATCGACGGTTCGCAGCGGATCGAGCGGCTGCTCGCCGAGGCCGAGGAGCCGGGCAGCCGGGTCGTCCTGCTCGATGTCGTGCTCGGCCACGGTGCCCATCCGGATCCCGTCTCCGATCTGGCGCCGGCGATCAGCCGAGCACGTGAGCGGGCTCAGGCTCGAGGTGCCGACTTGGCCGTCGTCGTCTCGCTCATCGGCACCACCGACGACCCCCAGGGACTCGAACGTCAGGCCAACGCCCTGGCCGCGGCCGGCGCGTCGGTTCACCTGTCCAACGCCGAGGCCGCCCGCACCGCGGTCGGACTCGTCCAGGCGGGCTCATGAACGCCGCCCGAAGCCGCGCCCGCCTGCTCGACGAGGCACCGCGCGCCGTCACCGCCGGTGTCGAGCTGCTCACCGAGTCGCTACTCGCGCAGGCCGTGCCCGTCACCAGCGTCGATTGGCGCCCGCCATGGCCGGGAACCGAGGCGAGCCTGATGCGGGTGATGGCCGACCCACGTCGCAGCGCGGCGAACGACCGAGCCGTCGAGCGGATGCTGGCCTCCACCGCCGAGCTGGTCGATGTCCGTCCGGCACATGCGGCCCTGGGCTTGGAGCCGGGTCGGTTCCTGCATGCCGGACCGCCGCTGACCTGGGACGAAGCCTCCGGGCCGATGCGCGGCGCCCTGATCGGCGCGATTCTGTTCGAGGGCTTGAGCGACTCACCGAGCGAGGCGGAACGGATGCTGGCCGACGGCCGCGGCATCACGTTGGAGCCATGCCATCATCACGGTGCGGTCGGCCCGATGGCCGGTGTTTTGTCGCCGTCGATGTGGGTCTTCGAACTGCGTGACGAGGCGAACGACGCCACCGCGTGGTGCTCACTGAACGAAGGCCTCGGGAAGGTCCTACGGTACGGCGCCTACTCCCCTGAGGTCATCGAACGGCTGCACTGGATGAGCGACGTGCTCGGCCCGGTCCTGCACGCGGCTGTTCGCGCCCATGGTCGCCTCGACATCAAGGGCATCGTCGCGCAGATGGTGCAGATGGGCGACGAAGGGCACAACCGCAACCGGGCCGGGACGCTGATGCTGCTGCGCGAACTGTTGCCCCATCTCGTCGCCGGTACGGCGGCGTCCTCGCAGACCGCGGACGTGGCCCGGTTCATCGCCGGTAACGACCACTTCTTCCTCAATCTCGTCATGCCGGCCGCGAAACTGCAGACCTCGGCGGCCGCGGACATCCCGGGCAGCACCGTCGTGACCACCATGGCGCGCAACGGCACCGAGTTCGGCATCCAGGTCTCGGGCACCGGCCAGCAGTGGTTCACTGCGCCGGCCGAGACCCCAGCCGGCCTGTACCTCGCCGGATATGGGCCCGAGGACGCCAACCCCGACATCGGCGACTCCGCGATCACCGAGACGATGGGGCTCGGCGGCTTCGCGATGGCGGCGGCGCCGGCGATCGTGCGCTTCGTCGGCGGCAGTGTGCCCGACGCGTTGTCGACCAGCCGGCTCATGTACGAGATCACGCTGGCCGAGAATCCTGCCTACGCATTCCCCATCCTGGACTTCCGCGGCGCCCCGACCGGCATCGACGTCACGCGCGTCGCTCGCACGGGCATCCTGCCGCAGATCAACACCGGCATGGCCGGCCGCGTGGCGGGCACCGGCCAGGTCGGCGCCGGTCTGGTCAAGCCGCCGCAAGCGTGCTTCACCGCGGCGCTGTCCGCGCTGGCTGATCTCGCTGCGCCGCCGGCCTGAGCGACAATGGTGATACGTCGCCGTTGAGCCGGCGCGCTCCCGGGTACACCAACATCATCGGATGACCAGGGAAGGTGGGTGAGGCGTGATGCGGGAGTCGATACGTCTCGGGACGATCTACGGCGTTCGGGTCGGGCTCAATGTCAGCGTCTTGGTGATCGGCGCGATCATCGTGGTCGGACTGGCCGCTGGCCGGTTCCCGGCTGTGTATCCGGACCGCAGTACGTGGGCCTACGTGGTCGCCGGGGTCGTGACGGCGATCCTGTTCTTCGTCTCCCTGCTGGCGCACGAAATTGCGCACTCCGTCGTCGCGATCCGCAACGGGATCAACGTGCGGCGCATCACGCTGTGGCTGCTCGGCGGCGTCGCCGAACTCGAAGGCGAGCCCCGGACCCCGGGAGCTGACTTCCGCATCGCCGTCGTCGGGCCACTGACCAGCCTGGCCGCCGCGGTCGTCTCGATGATCGTGGCCGCGATCCTGCTGGCCGCAGGGGCCGACGATCTGGTGGTCGGCATGTTCGCCTATCTCGCGGGCATCAACGTCCTGCTCGCCGTGTTCAACCTGATCCCGGCAGCCCCGTTGGACGGCGGCCGGGTGCTGCGCGCGGCGCTGTGGGCCTGGCGCGGCGATCGGGCACGAGCGGCGGTGACCGCCGCCAAGGCCGGGCGGTTCTTCGGGGTGTTCCTGATCGTGCTGGGCATCGTGGAGGTCCTCTTCACACCTGGGCTGGGTGGACTCTGGCTGGTGCTCATCGGGCTGTTCCTGGTCAACGTCGCCACCGCCGAGGAGTACCAGAGCCGGCTCAGCGAGACCCTGCGTGGCGTCCGCGCGGGTGACGTGATGACGACCGACCCGATAGCGGTGGATCCGGACCTGCCGCTGGACCGGTTCATCGCCGACCAGGCATGGACGCACCGCCATTCCTCGTACCCGTTGCTCGACGCCGATCGGCGCCTGCTGGGGCTGGTCACGTTGAACCGAGTCCGGGAGGTGCGCCACGAGGACCGCGCGACCACCCGGCTTCGAGACATCGCCTGCCCACCGGAGGAGCTGCCGATCAGCGAGCCGAACGAGCCGTTGGTGGAACTGCTGCGACGGATGCAGCACGGCACCGACGGGCGGGCGGTCGTGCTCGACGACGAGCATCGCGTCGTCGGCATCATCTCGCCCAGCGACATCAGCCGCGCTGTTCAGGTGCGAGGTTTGCAGGCGTTCGACTCGTCCGGCAGCCGCGAGGCCGCCGCGCGGACGTGGCTGCCGTGAGTTCACCAGCCCGTCGTGGCCCTCAGGACGAGGTTGTCCGGCGGGTCAGAACGGTGGGGCCTCGAGCGGATCAGGCAACGGTTCCGGATCCGGCGGCGGCTCTGGCCCAGGCGGCGATTCTTCGATGAATCCGATGACTTCGGGCAGCGTGCGGTAGATGCGCCCGGCGGGGCTGACCCACACGTACACACCGGGCGCAGGTTGATAGAGCTCCCAGCCGTGCAAGGTCTTGTCGAGATGGAAGCGGCGCGCCAGTGCTTGATTGTTGCCGGCCCCGGTGGTGCCGCCGCGCTGGTAGGGAATGCGGTGGTCGATGTCCGAGGCGCGCGCGGGCGTGTCGTTGGTCGGGAAACGGCACGTCCGGTCGCGGGCGATGATGAAATCGATCAGTGCTTGCGGGGGCGTGTACCTGGTGCGGCCGTACTCCAACAGTTGGCCGTCGACCGGATCGGTCAGCATGCGCCGCAGGCCGGCACCTTTGGTCGTGATCATCCGTCCAGCCTGGGCCGTGATGGGCCCGTAGCCTTCGAGTTCCGCGGGCCGGTCGTCGCGGCCGAGCAGGGTCGACAACGCCATGGTGACGTTCACGGTGGCTGCACGTCCGTGCTGGCGGGAATCGGTGCGGTATCCGTCGCCGCGGCAGCAGCCGCTACCGGCACGCGGTGCCTCAGGAGCATCCTGGCCGCTGTCGCCGTCGGGTGCGTCGTCGGCGTCGATTGCGTCATCGGAGTCGCAGTCGCCCTCGTCCGGTCCGCTGGTGCCGGGTGTGGGGCGACACCCACCGAGAAAGCCGGACCGCAGCGCGTTCCAGCCGAGTCCGGTGATGATGTCGAACCGAAGCTGATTCAGGGTGCGCTGGTCACCGGCACTGCGCGCGGACCGTGCGGCGGCGTCGATGGCAGCGTAGAGCGCCGCGAGGTCCTCCATCGGCCCGACGAGGACCATCTCGCCCATGCCGTCCCCGCCTGGGTATGAGCGCGGCATCTCCACTCTGCGCCTGGCCTGGCCCTCCTGCCGGCGCCGCTCGGCTGCGGCCGGGTCGGCGGCGATCACTTCACGATCGAGCCGCCGGGCCAGCTGACGCGTGGTCAGCTGCCCCGCGTCCGGCAGGATTCGCTGCTCCACCAAGCGCTGCTTGTCGCCCTCAAGGACCCGTGTACGACTCGCGATCAGCTCGGCGCGGCGCTCGTCGATACGTCCCGCGTCCAGTGCGTCCAGCGTGGCCGGCAAGTCGTCGGTCAGCTCCACCGCCAACGCCGCGCGGGCATCGGCTTGGGCCGGCGTACACGACAGCGCCGCGGAGAGCTCCGATCCCACAGCGCGGATCGGGTCGTGCCAATGCCGCGTGGAGTGCATCTCCGCGTCGTCGTCACACCCACCGCAGAATCGGTAGTTCTCCCGCTGCGACAGCTCCACGATCGCCCGCATCTGCACCGCTCGCAGATGCGCGACCTGACGCTCCACGGCCACGATGAGGTCCACCACGGGCGAGTCGTCGTCCAGCCCCGCCACGTCGACCTCTTCCAACACCGCCGCCAGTTCCACGCCCGGCGGGTAGTCGGCCCACTCCGGGGTTGGCGGCGGCGAATCCATGATCCAATCTTATCGAACACCAGTCCGAATCACCAGATCGAGTTGGCATCCCGGGTCAACGGCGCTCCAGGTCTGCCGGCCGATCGACGTCGTCGGGGCGTCCGGTGCCGTCACAGTCCACCAACGTCACCAACTCCGGATGCGCAGCCATGAACCCGCGCGCCCCCTGGTCGCCGTGCGCGGCGGCAGCGACGTCGTCCCATACCTCGCGCGCCAACAGGACCGGATTACCGCGCCTGCCGTCATAGGTCGCCGCGGCGACGAACGCACCGCCGGCGCGCGCTTCCCGCAACCGCCGCACGCATCGCGACCCCAGCCACGGTTGATCCACGAGCACCACCACGGCCGCGTTGGCTTCCTCTGCCGCCAGCGCCGCCAGCCCGACACGCACCGACGACCCCATCCCGGTCCGCCAGTCCGGATTGTGCACGACCTTCGCCCCGGGAACCGTCAGCCGTACCGCCCCGTCGACGACCACGACCGGCGCGCACCCGCCGTCGGCGAGCAGTCGGACGGCGCGGTCGACCAAGCGTTCGCCGTCCAGCTCGACGACGGCTTTCGGCCCGCCGAACCGCCGGCCCTCCCCGGCGGCCAACACCAGGCCCGCAGCGGCCGCGGGGATCACGACGACTCGCCGTGATCGCGATGGATCGGTCCGCTGAGCTTGCTCAGCCGCTGACCGGTGCCGCCCCACCGAGCCGCGATGATCTCCGCGGCGATCGACACCGCGGTCTCCTCCGGAGTTCGTGCCCCGAGGTCGAGGCCCAGCGGCGACGACAGCCGCGCGAGGTCGTCGGCGCTCACCCCGCGCTCGCGCAGCCGAGCCATCCGGTCGTCGTGGGTGCGCCGCGAGCCCATCACGCCGATGTAGGCGGCCGGCGACTTCACCGCCGCCTCCAGCAGCGGGACGTCGAACTTCGGGTCGTGTGTGAGCACGCAGATGACGGTCCGCTCGTCGATCGTGGCGCTGGCGAGAAAGTCGTGCGGCCAGCTGACCACGACCTCGTCGGCATCGGGGAACCGCCGAGGGGTCGCGAACACCGGACGCGCATCGCACACGGTGACGTGGTAGCCCAGGAACCGGCCGACTCGCACGAGGGCGGCGGCGAAGTCGATGGCCCCGAACACCAACATCCGCGGGCGTGGGGCGAACGCATGGACGAAGATCTCCAGCTCGTCCATCCGGCGTTCACCGTCGGCGCCGTAATGCCGTACACCGGTCATGCCCTGGTCGAGCATGCCGCGGGCGTCGGCGGCGACGGCGTCGTCGAGGCGCTCGCCGCCCAACGTGCCACTCACCCGGTCCGGCCACACCACCAGGTGCGCCCCCACCGGGCCGGGCCCGCCGACGACAGTCGCCACCGCGACCGGCTCGCCGGCCTCGATGGCCGCCGACACCGCCGGCAGCTCCGGGAAGGTCTCGGCATCCACCGGTTCGACGAACACGTCGATGATCCCGCCGCAGGTGAGCCCGATCGCGAACGCGTCGTCATCGCTGACGCCGTAACGTTGCAGCGTCGGCGCCCGCCCGGCGATCACCTCGCCGGCCAGCTCGTACACCGCCCCCTCGATGCACCCGCCTGACACGCTGCCCACAGCCGCGCCGGTAGGCGTGACCGCCAGCGCGGCGCCCGGAGGCCGGGGCGCCGATCGGAACGTCCGGACGACGGTGACCAGACCAGCGCGCTGCCCACTGTCCACGGTCTCGACGAGTTCCTTCATCACCTCACGCATGACGGCCCCCATGTCGTTCACGTGCCTGGCCCGTACCGCCCAGCAGCCCGGCCAGCTCTTCGTACGCCGCCAACGAATGGCCCGCGACCAGGTGATCGAGGTGCGGCAGAGCCGCTCGCATCCCGCCCGTGCTGGGCACGAAACCTTCCCGGCCGCGGTGCGGGTTCACCCACACCACCGCCCGCGCGAGTCTGGCCAGCCGGGCCATCTGCTCCCCCAGCAGCGTCGGGTCACCTCGTTCCCAGCCATCGCTGCCGATGACGACCACGGCGCCGCGCGCGGTGCCGCGCTGCCCCCACTGATCGAGGAACGCCGCCAACTCATCGCCCAGGCGCGTGCCGCCGCTCCAGTCCGTCACCGCAGCCATCGCTGCGCTCAGCGCGGCGCTCGGGTCGCGGCCCTGCAACTGCCGGGTCACGCGAGTCAGGCGGGTGCCGACGGTGAAGACCTCCGTGCCAGGCCGTGTGCGGCAGGCTGCGTGCGCGAACCGCAACATGGTGTCGGCATAAGGAGCCATCGAGCCGCTGACGTCGACCAGGAACACCACCCGCCGGTACCGCCGCAGCGGACGCTGCCGGCGCAAGTCGACCGGCTCGCCGCCGTGGCGGAGGATCGCTCGGACCGTGCGGTGGGGGTCGACGCGTCCTGACGGCGCCGCATGCATCCGCCGGGACACCCGGTCGGCCACGGCCGGGGTGAGCGCGCTGATGAAGCGGTGCACCTCGGCCTTCTCGTCCGCGGTGAGCCCGGCCAGGTCACGGTGGCGCAGCACCTCGATACGGCTCGCCGTGGCCAGGCGTTGCGGCGGGGAATCGACGTCGTCGCCCTGCCCGGGGGCGGCCGGGTCGGCCGGGACCGCGCCGGGGCGGTAGATCGGCGTCACGGCGGTTCGGCGGACCGCAGGCGGCGGTCGCCCGGAGAAGTACGCCGCGAACGTCCGGTCGTAGCATTCGATGTCTTCCGGCGACGCGCACAGGGTCACCCGCCCGGCCCAGTAGACCGCGCCCAACGACTCCGCGCCGAGCTCGCCGAGGGCCTCGAGCATCGCGTGCACCCTCGTCGGCGGGACCGCCAAACCGTCCTGGCCCAGCCGCCGCGCGAAACCGACGATCACCTCGACGGCGTCGCGCGGCGCATCGGTGGTGATCATGGCTGGCCCCCGCTGATCACCAGGTCGCCGACGGACTCCAGCACCCGCTCGGTGTCCTCTTGGTACTTCAGCACCGCGCCCAGCGTGCGCGATGCCAGGTCGGCATCGAGCTCGGTGGCGCCCAGCGCAGACAGCGCCGCCGCCCAGTCGATGGATTCGGCCAGTCCGGGCGGTTTGAGCAGCCCGGCGTCGCGCAGCCGGTGCGCCGCCCGCGCGACGTCGTCGGCCAGCCGCTCGCTGATGCCGGGGAGCCGGCGGCGGATCACGGCGACCTCGCGCTCGAACGTCGGATGCGCCAGCCAGTGGTACAGGCAGCGCCGCTTGAGAGCGTCGTGCACCTCGCGGGTGCGATTGCTGGTGACGATCACCGTCGGCGGCGTCTCGGCGCGAATGGTGCCGATCTCGGGAATGGAGATCGTGAAGTCGGACAACACCTCGAGCAGGAACGCCTCGAACTCGTCGTCGGCGCGGTCGACCTCGTCGACCAACAGCACCGACGGCGTCGTCTCGAGCGCCTGCAGCAGCGGGCGGGCCAGCAAGAAGCGCCGGTCGTACAACTCGTGTTCGATCCGGCCGACGTCGGTGACCCCGGCGGCCTCGGCCGCACGCAGATGCAGCACCTGGCGCGGGAAATCCCAGTCGTAGAGCGCCTGAGCGGCATCGACGCCCTCGTAGCACTGCAGCCGGATCAGCGGCGCGTCGAGCACCACCGCCAGCGCCTGGGCGAGCGAGGTCTTCCCCACGCCCGCCGCACCTTCGACGAACAGCGGCCGGCACATCCGCAAGGCCAGGAACGCGGCAGTGGCCAACCCGTCGTCGGCGAGATAACCGGCCTCGTCGAGGCGTGCCGCGAGCTCCTCGGGCGAGGCGATGTCACCTGTGTACGCAGTGTCCACCATGACCCAACGCTACGCCGACGGGACGAGTCAGTGCGTCGGCGCTGGTAGAACCAGGTTGTCGACGTCGCCGGACGGCCACGTGACGGTGACCGCGTCGCCGTCGGCGACCATGCCGACCCGCCGAGCCTCGTCGACGACGCCGGGCACGCCGGTCAACACCACCACGGCAGCGTAGACCTGCCCGAACGACACCGGCGTCGTGGTGCGGGCCCACGGCGCCGCGGACAGCCGGCCCAGCGGGTTGGTGCCGTCACGATGCTGGACGCCCACCTCGTCAACGCCGGAGACGGCGACGACGGCGCTGGTCAACCCGCTGTCCACCGCGACCGACGCGGTGGTCCCCGCCGACCGCTCGCCCGGCGCCCCGGTATCGGTGGCCACCGACCAGCCGCCGATGTGCAGCCGCCACGGGCCGGCGTCGACCAACCGCCACGCGTCCGGGTCGTCGTTGTCGGCCGTGCCGGGCACACCGAAGCCTGGATCCACCGGATCGACGCGGGCCAGGCGGACCTCCAGCGGCCCGCGTACCACCGAGGCGGTGGTGAGCCAGGGGCCCACGCGGATGCTCTCCCAGCCCCCGGTGTTGCCGCCCCGGTCGGACAGATCGAGCCAGTGGGCCCGGCTGCGCGAAGCCAGCCCGGCCGAACCGATGCCGACCGGCGTCAACGGGGTGCGATGCGACGGGACGCCCTCGGCGTCGAGCAGCGCGACGTGTGAATCGACCGGCCGCTGCGCGTCGGCCTGGGACAACTCGGGCGCGGAATGGGTGGCGTACCCGTGTCTGGCGTAGAACGGCAGGTCGACGCTGGCAGCCGGACCGGCGCGTTTGTCCGAGCCGTGGTTCAACACGCGCACGACGCCGTCAGCCACGGTGCTCGACACCACCCAACCCGGCTCGTGCATCACCCGCACCGAGTCGGCCTGCTCGACCGGCAGCGGCACCTCGTCCTCGGTCCACACCGGATGTTCGGCCGGCAGCAGCAGCCCTGCGAAGCCCTTGCTGGCCCAGTACGGCGAGCCGGGACCGGAGTAGGGCTGGCGCACGTTGACGAACGCGCCGTGCCAGCCGATGGGCAGCAACCCGTCGGCGTCGGGCGCGCCTCGCTCGGCGAAGTACTTCAGCACGCCACTGGTCAGCCGGCGAGTCTGTCCTGGCGGCAGCGGCGTGGCGTCGAACACGGCACCGACCCAGAACGGCGCCAGCATGGCGAACCGGTAGGTCAGCGACCGGCCCTGAAAGACCGGTGCGCCGTCGGTGGCCACCAATTCTCTAGCGTCGAGCAGGAACTGCCGCAGCCGGTCGCGATAGGTCTCGCGCATCGACGCGTCGGCTTGCTCACCGAGCATGCGGCAGTACCACAGCGGATACAGGTGCATGGCCCAGTGGGCGTAGTAGTCGTAGTTGTGCGTGCCGCCGTCGGTGTACCAGCCGCCACCGACGTACCAGCTTTCGTGCGCCTGCAGGTTGCTGTCGATGTCCGCCGGGTCCCACGGTCCGCCCACCGAGCGCAAGAACGCCTCCACGACGTTCTGGAACCAGACCCAGTTGTTCTCGTACGTGCCCAGCCCCACCATGTCGCCGAGCCAGTCGACGACCTGCTCCCGGGTTCGCGCGGGCAACCGGTCCCACACCCAGGGCCGGGTCTCGTGCAGACCGATGGCGACCGACGCCGCCTCCACGACGGCCTGTCTGCACTCGGTCAGGCGCGGCCACCGCTCCGGCGACGACGGGTCGACACCGGCGCGGATCCCGTCGGCGTACCACTGCGCGAGGCCATGCGGATCGGCGCCGTCGGCGCCGGCGAGGCGGAACGCCGCCAGGAGGAACGTCCGGGCGAAGCCTTCCAACCCGTCACTCCATCGTCCGGACGCGCTCGCCGGGCCGGGCAGGTGGATGAGCGCGTGTCCCGGTGTGGCGTAAGGCCGTGGTGCCAGCAGCAACGTATCGGCCACACGCTCCCAATCGGTACGGGCCCACCCGGTGTATCGGGAACGCGGGTCAGGCGACACGGTGCATGTCCTCTCGTCGAACGCGGTACTGAAGCGGCCGGCCGGTCAGGAAGCGTTCGATCTCGTCGACGACGAGCTCGCCCATCCGCTGCACCTCGGCGCCGATCGAGCCGGCGATGTGCGGTGTGAGCTGGACGTTGGGCAGGCCGTAGAGCGCTGAGTCGGCCGGCAGCGGTTCCGGCTCGGTGACGTCGAGTATCGCGTTCAGCCGTCCCGAGACCGCTTCGGCCGTCAACGCCTCGGTGTCCACCAGACCACCGCGGGCGGTGTTGATCAGCGTCGCGCCGTCGCGCATCGACGCCAGTTGCCCGGCGCCGATCATGTTCTGCGTTGCGGGCAGCAGGGGTGCGTGCAGGGACACGACGTCGCTGTGGCGCAACAGCTCGTCGAGCTCGACCAGGCGCGCGCCGACAGCCTCGGCGTCGACGGACGCGGCGTACGGGTCGGTCACCAGTACCTCGATGTCGAACGGGCGCAGCAACTGCGCCACGCGGTGACCGATCTTGGACAGGCCCACGAGCCCGACAACCAACCCGTAGTTCGTCGGCGGCAGCCGGTCCAGCCGCAAGTCCCAACCCTGCCCACGGGACTGGGTGTAGTCGTGTGCGAAGCCCTGAACGCGCTTGCCCGCGTAGAGCACGGAGGCGAGGGTGAACTCCGCCACCGGCACCGCGTTCGCCTCGGCGGCGGAGACGATGACCAGATCGCGCTCCCAACACGCCGGGGTGACCAGATGCCGGACCGACCCGGCGCCATGGAACACGGCTCGAAGACGCGGTGCGGCACGCAGCAGGGCGTCATCGAGCGGCGGGCTCCCCCACGTCGTCACCACGATCTCAGCGTCGGTGAGCGCGTCGTCGGCCAGGTTGGGATCATTCGGTGCGCACCATCTCACGTCGGCGACGGCGCGCAGGGCCTCCAGCGAACGGTCGTGGAACAACCGGTTCGTGGCAGCGTGGTCCATGACCAGGACGGCTCTCGGCAGATCGGTCATGGTGCCCGATCATCGCATGCCGTCGTGATGTGATCTGATCTCCCTATGACCGAGACGATTCCA
The DNA here is from genome assembly GCF_027324685.1 of Haloactinopolyspora sp. Taxonomy (NCBI): domain Bacteria; kingdom Bacillati; phylum Actinomycetota; class Actinomycetes; order Jiangellales; family Jiangellaceae; genus Haloactinopolyspora; species Haloactinopolyspora sp. Next base: position 47,567 of record NZ_DAHVSH010000015.1, on the reverse strand, counting down.
GCGGTGTTCGACGTCCTGGACGAACGGTTCGACTTCAAGGGCGACAAGCACGTCGAGCGCCTCGCCTCGGGGTGCCGGTGGACCGAAGGCCCGGTCTACGTTCCCGCCGGGCGATACCTGCTGTGGAGCGACATCCCGAACGACCGGATGCTGCGCTGGGACGAGACGACCGGCGCCGTCGGCGTGTTCCGAGAGCCGGCCGACTACACCAACGGCCACACGCTCGATCCGGCGGGCCGGCTGGTCAGCTGCGAGCAGGGTACGCGGCGCATCACCCGCACCGAGCACGACGGCACCATCACCGTGCTCGCCGACGCCTACGACGGCAAGCGCCTGAACAGCCCGAACGACGTCGTCGTCCACTCCGACGGCTCCGTCTGGTTCACCGACCCCGCCTATGGCATCGACAGTGACTACGAAGGTCACCGCGCCGAGTCCGAGATCGGCGCCTGCCACGTCTACCGGGTCGACCCGGCCGATGCGACCGTGCGCATCGTCGCCGACGACTTCGACCGACCGAACGGGCTGGCGTTCTCGCCCGATGAGCGCAAGCTCTACATCGGCGACAGCCGCCGCGATCACATCCGCGTGTTCGACGTCGCTGACGACGCCACCCTGTCCGGCGGCGACGTCTTCGCCACCAGCACGGCCGGCACCTTCGACGGCATCCGCCTCGACGATCGGCACCGGGTCTGGGCCGCCGCAGCCGACGGTCTGCACTGCTTCGAAACCGACGGGACACTGGTGGGCAAGCTGCGTCTACCCGAGGTCGCGGCCAATTTCACCTTCGGTGGGGCCAAGGGCAATCGGCTGTTCATCTGCGCCACCACGTCGGTGTATTCGATCATCACCAACGTCAACGGCGCCCGCAAGCCGTACGGGCTGCGCTGAGCGGCGCGCTCGTCAGCCGACGGACGGCTCGCGCGCCCAGTCGGCCTCGCGGATCGCCTTCAGCGCTGCCTTACGCTCGTCACGGTCGAGTTTGTCGACGTAGAGCTCGCCGTTGATGTGGTCGGTCTCGTGCTGGAAACAGCGCGCCAACAGGCCGCTGCCGGTCAACGTCAGCGGTTCACCGTTGACGTCCTGACCGGTGACCGTCGCATGCATCGCCCGGCGCCGGTTGTACGCGAGCCCCGGCACCGACAGGCATCCTTCGTCGCCGACCTGCTCTTCTTCGGACAGTTCCAGCTCCGGGTTGGCCACGACGCCCTTGAGCCCGTCGCCGACGTCGTAGACGAACAGCCGCAGCGACACGCCGACCTGGTTGGCCGCCAGCCCCACCCCAGGCGCGTCGTACATGGTCTCGAACATGTCGTCGACCAACCGGCGCAGGTCGCTGTCGAACGTCGTCACCGGGTCGCAGGGGGTGCGCAGCACGGGGTCACCCCAGATGCGGATCGGCATGATGGTCACGCCGAGGCCTCCTTGCCGTTCACGGGCAGACCGACCGCCGCCAAGTCCGCAGCGAGCTGATCGGGCCCGGTGAAATGAATCGCGGTGAAGCCGAGGACGCGCGCGGCCTCGACGTTGGGCAGGCTGTCGTCGATGTAGACCGCCGACGACGCCTGCACACCGTACCGGTCGAGCAGCGTGTGATAGATCCGCGGGTCGGGCTTCACGAGGCGTTCGGCTCCGGAGACCACGATGCCCCGAAACCACGACATCCACTCGAAGGTGTCTCTGGCGTACGGAAACTTCTCCGCCGACCAGTTCGTCAGGGCGTACAGCGGTACCCCGGCCTCGTGCAGCGCTCGAAGCGTCGTCACGGTGCCGTCGATCTGGCCGCTGATCATCTCCGTCCAGCGATGGTGGTAGGCCGCGATCAGCTCCGAGTGCTCCGGAAACTGCTCGCTCAATACGGCCACGGCCTCGTCCCAGCTCCGCCCGGCATCCTGCTCGCGGTTCCACTGCGGCGTGGTGACCTCGGCGAGAAACTTCTCGACGGCTTCGTCATCAGGCAGCAGCTTGCGATAGAGATAGCGCGGATCCCAGTCGACGAGCACCCCACCCAGGTCGAACACGACCGTCGGCGATTGCTGCACCGTCATACGTTGAAGCCCAGAGCCCGCAACTGCTCCCGTCCCTCGTCGGTGATCTTGTCCGGGCCCCACGGGGGCATCCAGACCCAGTTGATCTTCAACTGGTTCACCAGACCGTCGGTGGCCGCAGCCGCCTGCTCCTCGATCAGGTCGGTGAGCGGGCAGGCCGCACTGGTGAGCGTCATGTCGATGGTGGCGACGCCGTCGTCGTCGACGGACACGCCGTAGATCAGGCCGAGGTCGACGACGTTGATGCCCAGTTCGGGATCGACGACGTCACGCAGGGCTTCCTTGACGTCTTCGACATCAACGGTTGCTGTCATGAGGGTGAGCCTCCTTCGGTCGTAGCTACGGCGCGAGACAGCGCGTCTTTGAACGCCATCCACGACAGCAGCGCGCATTTGATCCGAGCGGGGTACTTCGCCACGCCGACGAAGGCGATGCCGTCACCCAGGACGGCTTCGTCGGGCTCGATGGCGCCCTTGCTCTGCATCAGTTCCACGAACGACTTCTCGACGGCGAAGGCGTCCTCGATGCGCCGCCCGTTGAGCAGTTCGTACAGCACGCTGGCCGAGGCCTGGCTGATCGAACAGCCCTGCCCGTCGTAGGACAGGTCGTTCAGCGTCGCACCGTCGGTTGCCACCCGCACGGTGATCTCGTCACCGCAGGTGGGGTTGACGTGGTGAGCCTCGGCGTCGAACGGCTCCCGCAGCCCGCGCCCGTGCGGGTTCTTGTAATGGTCCAGGATGATCTCCTGGTACAGGCTGTCGCTCACCCGAAGAACCTCTTCACCCGCTCCAGGCCATCGGCCAGCGCGTCGATGTCGTCAGTGGTGGTGTACACATAGAACGACGCGCGGGTGGTGGCTGGTATTCCGTAGCGCACACAGACCGGACGGGCGCAGTGGTGCCCGACCCGCACGGCCACGCCGTGCTCGTCGAGGACCTGTCCCACGTCGTGCGGATGAATGCCGTCGAGGGTGAACGAGATGGTGCCGCCGCGGTCGACTGGTGAATCCGGACCGATGATCGTCACGCCGTCGACGTCGGCGAGCATGTTCAGCGCGTAGGCGGTGATGGACTCCACGTGCGCGTTGACATGGGCCATGCCCAGACCGCTGAGGTAGTCCGCCGCGGCGCCCAGCCCCACCGCCTGGGCGATGGGTGGCGTGCCGGCCTCGAACTTGTGCGGAGCAGCCGCGAACGTCGACCCCTCCATCGCCACGGTCTCGATCATCTCCCCGCCGCCGAGGAACGGCGGCAGCGCGTCGAGCACCTCGCTGCGACCCCACAGCACGCCGATGCCGGTCGGCCCACACATCTTGTGTCCGGTGAAAGCGAGCAGGTCGACGCCGAGCTCGCGAACGTCGATCGGCATGTGCGGCACCGACTGAGCACCGTCGACCAACACCAGCGCACCGACCTCGTGAGCGCGCGCGGCGATCAGCGCGACGTCGTTGAGCGTGCCCAGGATGTTCGACTGGTGCACGAGCGAGACGACCTTCGTGCGGGGCGTGATGAGCTCGTCGAGCTGGGCGAGGTCGAGTCGACCCTCGTCGGTGATGCCGAACCACCGCAGCCGTGCGCCGGTGCGCTGAGCGGCGAGCTGCCACGGCACGATGTTGGAGTGGTGCTCCATCTCGGTGATGACGATGTCGTCGCCCGGGCCGAGGCGATACCTCGGATCGTCGGCCAGCCCGCTGGCCAACGTGTTCGCCACCAGGTTGAGCGCTTCGGAGGCGTTCTTGGCGAAGATCACCTCGTCGCGCGAGGGAGCCCCGATGAACGTCGCGATCGTGTCGCGCGCGCCCTCGTAGGCCGCGGTGGCCTCCTCACCGAGCTGGTGCACCGCCCGGGCCACGTTGGCGTTGTGGCGGGTGTAGTGCTCGGTGAGTGTGTCGAGGACGGGCTGCGGCTTCTGTGACGTGTTGGCCGAGTCCAGATACACCAAGGGGTGATCGCCGGCCAGCCGCCGCTGCAGGATCGGGAAGTCCTTGCGGACCCGGTCCACGTCGAGCGGGCTGGTCACTTCACGTGCCACGATGCGCTCCTCTGGATCGAAGACCGGATCATCCGCGCACCGATCCGCAACTCAGGCGCTCGCGCCGACGTAGTCGACGTAGCCCTGCTCCTCGAGCTTGTCGGCCAGCTCCGGGCCGCCCTCCTCGGCGATCTTCCCGCCGACGAAGACATGGACGAAGTCGGGCTTGATGTAGCGCAGGATCCGCGTGTAGTGGGTGATCAGCAGCACGCCCTTGTCGCCGTTCGCGGTGAAGCGGTTGACCCCGTCGGACACGATCCGCAGCGCGTCGATGTCGAGGCCGGAGTCGGTCTCGTCGAGGACGGCGAACTTCGGCTGGAGCAGCTCGAGCTGCAGGATCTCGTGCCGCTTCTTCTCACCACCGGAGAAGCCGGTGTTGAGGTCGCGCTCGGCGAAAGCGTCGTCGATGGCCAGGTTCTGCATCGACTCCTTGACGTCCTTGACCCACGTACGCAGCTTCGGCGCCTCGCCGTCGATGGCGGTCTTGGCGGTACGAAGGAAGTTCGACACCGACACACCCGGAACCTCGACCGGGTACTGCATGGCGAGGAACAGCCCGGCCCGGGCACGCTCGTCGACGGTCATGTCCAGCACGTCCTCGCCGTCGAGGCGGACGCTGCCGCTGGTGACCGTGTACTTGGGGTGCCCGGCCAGGGAGTAGGCCAGCGTGGACTTGCCCGACCCGTTGGGGCCCATGATGGCGTGGGTCTGGCCGCTCTCGATCGTGAGGTCGACACCGCGCAGGATCTCCTTCGGGCCGGCCTCGGTCTCGACCGACACGTGCAGGTCGCGGATCTCCAGGTTGCTCATATCGTGGGTGTTCCTTCGTGTCCGTAGTTCGTCAGTGCAGTGCTGGCAGGGAGCATCATCAGGCGCCTTGGGCCGCGAGCTCCTCGGCCACGGCCAGTTCGCGCTCGACGGTGGCCATGAGCCGCTCGGAGATCGCCGGGACGCCGACGCGGTTGATCAACGACGCGAAGAACCCGCGAACCACGAGTTTGCGGGCCAGTTCGGGCGGGATCCCGCGCGCCTGAAGGTAGAACAGTTGCTCGTCGTCGAAGCGGCCGGTGGCGCTGGCGTGCCCGGCGCCTTCGATCTCGCCGGTCTCGATCTCGAGGTTGGGCACGGAGTCCGCGCGGGCGCCGTCGGTGAGCACGAGGTTGCGGTTGAGCTCGTAGGTGTTGATGCCCAGAGCCTGCTTGCGGATCAGCACGTCGCCGATCCACACCGCGTGCGCACCCTTGCCCTGCAGCGCGCCCTTGTACTCGACGTCGCTCCTGGAGTTCGGTGTGTTGTGGTCGACGACCAGGCGGTTCTCGATGTGCTGGCCGGCGTCGACGTAGTACAGACCCAGCAGCGTCGCGTCGCCGCCCGGGCCGGCGTAGTCCAGCGTGGTTCCGGTGCGAACGAGATCACCGCCGAAGGAGATGACCGCGTGCCGCACCGTCGCGTCTCGTCCGACGTGGACGTGCTGGTGCGACAGGTGAACGGCGTCGTCGTCCCAGTCGTGCACCGTCACGACGACCAGCTCGGCACCGTCACCCACGACGACCTCGACGTTGTCAGCCAGCGCAGCCGAGCCGAGGTACTCCAGGATCAGCACCGACTTGCTGTGCCGGCCCGCGGTGACGACCACGTGGCCGGCCGCGCCCTGCTCGGCCGACCGCCCCGTCAACGTCAGCACCGTCGGCTGATCGACGACGGTGTCGGCGGGAACGTCGACAGCCACGACCTTCTCGGCACTGGCCCAGGCGCGGGCGCTCGGCCGGTCGACAGGTACGTACGTCGACGTGCCCCGGCGCGGGTCGTCGGCGCCCACCGTCGTCACGGCCACCTTCGGGTCGGCGTCGACGGAGACGTCGACACTGCCGTCGAGCGGAGTGTCGTCGTGCAGTCCACGCAGTCGCGACATCGGCGTGAACCGCCATTCCTCCTCGCGACCCCGGGGTACCTCATGGGCGTCGACGTCGAAGGAGGCGAAGCGGTCGAGTGCCCCTTCCGCTGCCTCGGCGCCGGCGCCGTGGGAGTGCTCAACCAGGCCGTGCTGAGCCGTATCGATGCTCATCTACTCGCTTCCATCTTCATCCGTGGGCTTCGGGACTGGGCTCGTGAGCAAGCACTCACCCGACCGCGCCTTCCATCTGCAGCTCGATCAGGCGATTCAGCTCGAGTGCGTACTCCATCGGCAGCTCGCGCGCGATGGGCTCGATGAACCCCCGCACGATCATCGCCATGGCCTCGTCCTCGGGGATGCCGCGGCTCATGAGATAGAACAGCTGCTCCTCGCTGACCTTCGACACCGTGGCCTCATGGCCCATGGACACGTCGTCGTTGCGGATGTCGTTGTACGGGTAGGTGTCCGAGCGCGAGATCCCGTCGACCAACAGGGCGTCACACAGCACCGTGCTGGCGCTGCCGGTGGCCCTGGGCATGACCTGCACGAGGCCGCGGTACGACGTACGGCCGCCGCCGCGTGCCACCGACTTGGACACGATGGAGCTCGACGTGTGCGGCGCCATGTGCACCATCTTCGAACCGGAATCCTGGTGCTGCCCCTCGCCGGCGAAGGCCAGCGACAGCGTCTCGCCCTTGGCGTGCTCGCCCATCAGCCAGATCGCGGGGTACTTCATCGTGACCTTGGAGCCGATGTTGCCGTCGATCCACTCCATGGTGGCGCCTTCGGCAGCCGTGGCGCGCTTGGTCACCAGGTTGTAGACGTTGTTCGACCAGTTCTGGATGGTGGTGTAGCGCGCCCGGGCGCCCTTCTTGACCACGATCTCGACCACGGCGCTGTGCAGCGAGTCCGAGGAGTAGATAGGCGCGGTGCATCCCTCGACGTAGTGCACGTAGGCATCTTCGTCGACGATGATCAGGGTCCGCTCGAACTGGCCCATGTTCTCGGTGTTGATGCGGAAGTAGGCCTGCAACGGAATGTCGACGTGCACACCCTTCGGCACGTAGATGAACGATCCGCCGGACCAGACCGCGGTGTTCAGCGCCGAGAACTTGTTGTCGCCGGCCGGGATGACCGAGCCGAAGTACTCCTTGAACAGCTCGGGGTGCTCGCGCAGGCCGGTGTCGGTGTCGAGGAAGATGACACCCTGCTCCTCGAGGTCTTCCCGGATCTTGTGATAGACGACCTCGGACTCGTACTGCGCGGCGACACCGGCGACGAGGCGCTGCTTCTCCGCCTCGGGGATGCCCAGCTTGTCGTAGGTGTTCTTGATGTCCTCGGGGAGCTCCTCCCACGAGGTGGCCTGCTGCTCGGTCGAGCGCACGAAGTACTTGATGTTGTCGAAGTCGATGTTCGACACATCCGCACCCCACGTGGGCACGGGCTTCTTCTCGAACAGGCGCAACGCCTTCAGCCGGGTTTCGAGCATCCACTCCGGCTCGTCCTTGAGCGCGGAGATCTCGCGGACGACGTCTTCGTTCAAGCCCCGCTTGGCGGTGGCGCCGGCGTCGTCGGCGTCGGCCCAGCCGTATTCGTAGCGGCCGAGCCCTTCGAGCTCCGGATGAGCGGTGGTGGTCATCTATGCGATCCTCTCCGCGGATTCGTGTCGTGCATCAGGTCGTGCTGCGCCGGAGATCTCCGGACTCCGGGAACGTGCGTGGTGCAGACGTCTTCGCCGTTCGCGATGGTGGCGATGCGCTGCACGTGGGTGTCCAACAGCCGGGCGAAAGCCTCGGTCTCCGCCTCGCACAACTGCGGGAACTGCTCGGCAACGTGCGCCACCGGGCAATGGTGCTGACACAGCTGCTCGCCGCCGCCCACCGGTGCCGCCTGCACCGAGGCAGCATAGCCATCAGTCGACAATACCTCGGCGAGAACGGCGGCACGCCGTTCCGGAGCTGCGGCCTCGAGCGCCGGGCGGTAGCGCTCCTCCAAGTCGGCGATGCGGCGGCGGGCGAACTCCAGCACCAGATCGTCACCGCCGGTGTCGGCCAGGAACCGCAACGCTCCGACCGCGAGGTCGTCGTACGAATGCTCGAAGGCGTCACGACCCTCGGGCGTCAGCACGAACACCTTGGCCGGCCGGCCACGGCCCCGTTGGCCGTAGACGCGCTCCTCTTGCGGCTCGAGGATGCCCTCGGCGACCAGAGTGTCCAGGTGCCGACGGACCGCCGCCGGGGTCAAGCCGATCAGCTCGGCCAGTGCCGCCGCCGTGGACGGGCCGTTCTCGAGCACCGCACGCGCCACCCGCTCACGCGTGCGAGCATGAGCATCTGCGGCGACGGGACCGCTCCCCGTCGCCGGCACCTGCTCATGCGTGTTTTTCACAACACCATCGTGCTCTTTTTCCGGGCGACTCTCAACCTGCTGATCGTGTGTTGCGTCACGCAGGTCACCCTTACCTCCTCTGTACCTCCACCTTGACCGGCACGTGCCCTCCGCTCACGGCCACTCGAGGCGATACATGCCTCGAGTCGTTTCGTGGAACGTCTCCACCCAACCGGAACCGTTCTTCCAGGAGGTAGGGATGGAAATCGTCGTCGTGACGGCGTTCATCGTGATCGCCGGTGTCGTCGGCCTGGGCGTGCACGGTGCGCGCCGGTCGGCACGACGTCACGCCTCGGCCATGCGCGAGGGCGTCCGGGCGCGCGGCTGGAGCCTGGCTGCCACGGACGACGACATCGGCATGCGATGGCGCGGCGAGCCCTTCCGTGCTCGCGCCGGGCATCCTCGCAACGTCGTCCGGGGAAGCCACCGCGGGCATGACTTCGCCGCGTTCGACTATGTGTTCACGGCCAAACCGACGCCCAACGCCGACACCGCGATCCCCCACCGGTTCGCCGTGTGGGCGCTGCCGCTGCCGGCGTCGGTGCCGACACTGTCCGTCACCGCCCGGCACGTGCTCAGCCCGAAGGTGAGCGCTCAGAAGGTGACGTGGTTCGGCGGCGCGCACGTGGCGACCGGCGATCCGGAGTTCGACGAGATGTTCGCGGTCGAATGCGCCGACGACGCTTTCGTCGCACAGGTCCTGCAACCGCCGCTGCTGGAACACCTCAAACAGGCCGGGCGGTGGAACTGGCGATTCGAGGACGACACCATGATCTCGTTCCAAAAGGGGCGCTTGGACGCCGCGGGCATCGCCGCTTCGCTCGACCGCATGATCGGCGTGCTGGAGCACGTCTCACGCGACGTCTGGCGCCACGCGTGACCTCCACAGCCGTTTGCCGCCGCAGCTCGCGGGTATCCCGGAGACATCCCGAAACCGAGGTGATCCGATGACGCTGGGGCGCGGCATTTTCCTGATGGCGCTCGGCCTGATCCTGGCACTGGCGGTCAGCGACCGCGCCGGCGCCTTCGACCTGAGCATGATCGGGTGGATCTTCTTCGGCGTGGGCCTGCTGGTGTTCGCACTCTCGTTCGTCGTGGGTCCGGCCCGCCACGAGATCGACCCCCACGCGATCGACGACCCCGTCGACGAACCCTGAACCGGCACGGCCCTGTCCGGTACGTCGCGCGGCTGCGTGCGAAACTCGCCGAGTGAACGTCTCGCCCGCGGTCGACATCGACGGACTGGTCAAACGGTACGGCCACACGACGGCCGTCGACGGCTTGTCGGTGCGGTTCCCCGCCGGCGCGGTCACGGCGGTGCTGGGTCCCAACGGCGCCGGCAAGACGACGACGGTCGAGATCTGCGAGGGATTGCGACGCGCGGACTCCGGCCGCGTCCGGGTTCTGGGCCGCGACCCGTTGCGCGACGGGGCCGTCTTGCGCCCACGCGTGGGCGTCATGCTGCAAGAAGGCGCCGGCTTCTATCCGGGCGCGAGGGCCATCGACATGCTCACGCACCTGGCCCGGCTGCACCGCACCCCCCTCGACGCCGACCAGTTGATCGAGCGACTCGGCCTACGACAGTCCGCAGGCACGCCGTTGCGCCGGCTTTCCGGCGGCCAACGGCAGCGAGTCGCGTTGGCGGCGGCGCTGATCGGGCGGCCTGAGCTCGTGTTCCTCGACGAGCCGACAGCCGGGCTCGACCCGCATGTACGCCGCGCGACCTGGGACCTGATCAGCGAGCTTCGCAGCGACGGCGTCACCGTCGTGCTGACCACGCACCTGATCGACGAGGCCGAACAGCTCGCCGACCACGTCGTCATCATCGATGCCGGCCGGCTGGCCGTCGAGGGCAGCCCGCAGGAGTTGACCGCGGGTGTCGGCGACGGAGTCATCACCTTCGGCGGCCCGCCTCGTCTCGACTTGTCGTCGCTGCGCGCGGCGCTGCCCGAGACCGCGGAGGTCCGCGAAGTCACACCCGGCGGCTACCAAGTCACCGCGAGCGTGGATCCGCACCTGCTGGCGACGTTGACGTCGTGGTGTGCCACCCATGACATCCTCGCCGAAGGGCTGCAGGTGGGACGACGATCCCTGGAAGACATCTACCTCGAGGCGACGGGCCGGGCACGCTGATGACGTACTCTCCCGCTCCCGGCGCTGCCTCGCTGCCGCGCATGCTGGTCGCTCAGGCCGCCTTCGAGATCAAGCTGCTGCTGCGCAACGGCGAGCAGCTCCTGTTGACCGCCGTGATCCCGGTGGTCCTGCTGGCTCTGCTGAGCGCCGTACCGGCGTTCGACACCGCCGGCCACGAGCGCGTCGACTTCCTCGTCCCCGGCATCATCGCGCTGTCGGTCATGTCCACGGCGTTCACCTCACTGGCCATCGCGACCGGATACGAGCGACGGTACGGCGCGCTGAAACGCCTGGCGGTGTCACCGCTGCCGCGGTGGGCGCTGCTCGCGGCCAAAGCGATCATGGTCAGCGTCGTGGAAGCCCTGCAGATCGCGCTGGTGTGCGGGCTGGGCCTCGCACTCGGCTGGCGTCCCGAGGGATCGCCGGTGTCCGTCGTGATCCTCGTCGTCATCGGCACCGCCGCATTCGCCGGGCTCGGCCTGCTCATGGCCGGCACGCTGCGCGCCGAGGCCACCTTGGCCGCGGCCAACCTCGTCTATCTGCTTCTTCTGGTGCTCGGCGGCGTCGTCATCCCGTTCGAGCAGTTCCCGGCCGCCATCCGTCCCGTACTCGAGTCGACCCCGACCGGAGCCCTGGCCGACGGGCTGCGTTCGGTGCTGGCCGACGGCGCGGGCCTGCCGTGGCGGTCATGCGCGGTACTGATCGCCTGGGCTGTTGTCGGCTTCGCCGCCGCGGCGCGGTGGTTCCGCTGGGAGTGAGACCCCGGCGTCGCCGCCGCGGATCAATAACGGCTCGAGCAGGCCGGGAACGACTCCGGCGGCGAACTGCAGCCCCTCGTGCTCGTCAGCGTCGACGATCGAGTAGCGGCCCCTGCCCGCAGCGGTGGTGGCGGTGAACGTCATGAGCCCAGCACGGCGCTGGAACAGCGATTGCCGGATGCGCCACCCGATGATCCCGCTGCGCTGCAGATACACGGTCGAGCGCCGCAGACTGCCCCGCCGCACCACCAGGTGACGCTCGTCCAGGCCGTGCCCCAGGCCGCGGTACCCGTCCCACGCCAGCCCGATGACGCCCGCGCTGACCAGCGCGGCGACACCGACGATCACCCACGTCCAGAATCGCGGCAGCGGTCCCGCGGCCGCGGCCACGACGACGGCGGCCATCGCCACGACCGCGACACCGGCGCGCCACAGCCGCCGGGACCGCGCCCGCACCGGGTGGGCGCGCAACGCCACCGCGTCCGGCAACCCAGCGACCTCGCGCGCGACCGCCCAGACCAACCGGCGCGGCGCGGCGGGCACGAGCACACTGAGCTCCTTCTTGCGATCTGAGGAGATACCCGTCGCGACGACGTCGAGCCGCGCAGCCCCGGCCGATCGCGCCCCCAACGGCTCGACGACCTCGACGCCGCGGATCCGGCGCTCCTCCAGGCTCACCGATCGCGTGGTCAGCAGGCCGCGCCGAACGCGCAACGTGCCACTGGGCTCGCGATCGAGCCGACAGCCCCACCACGCCTCGACGAACAACGCCGACGACGCCACCGCGCCGACCACGGCGAATCCGGCCACGAGTCCCGCCAGTGTCTCCCACGGACCGATCGCCTCGGCCAGGTCCCGGGTCACCTGGATCGGGACCTGTTGCCGCCCGAACCACTCGCTCACCTGGAACACCGCACCCACGGCGCTCGAGGCCAGCAGCGGCGTGAGGAACGACAACGGCGCGTAGCCGGTCCACGCCGGGTTCCACGTCGCCAACGGCTGATCGGCCCGCTCCCCGCCGGACGCCGGGTCACCGCGATCGAGCAGCAGCGTGCGCAGCCGTTCACCTTCGTCCCGGGACACCGGGTTGAGCACGAGGGTCTGCTCCCCGGCACCGCCCTGACGGCCGTCCCCGGTGCCGATGGTCACCTTGACCAGCCCGAGTATCCGCAGCGCAGGGCTCGCTCCGAGGTCGACCGACCGGATGCGCTCGCGCGCCAGCGACCGGTTCGCCACGACGACGATGCCCCGGCGAAGCTCCATCGACGTCGGTGACACCCGGTAGCGGGTCCGCCGCCACCGCAGATGATCCACCGCGACCCCGCCGCCGACGAGCACGGCCACGCCCGGCAGCACCCAAGCCAGCGCCACCTGTGCGGACGTGCCCGCCGCGATCCCGATGGCCGTGGGCACACCGGCAGCCATGGCCAGCCCGGTCAGGACGATCGCGGTCGCCACGAGCGTGTGTCGGTGCAGCGTGCGCCATTCGGCGGTGCTCACGTCGCATCGCCGGGAGTCTCGTCGGTGATGCGGGTCAATTCCTCGGCGAGGTCGCGCGCCTGCTCGTCGGCCAAGCCCGCGATGACCACCGGTCCGGCCGAGGACGCCGTCGTCACGGTGACCGTCGCCAGCCCGAACATGCGCTGCAGCGGTCCCCGGGTGGTGTCCACGGTCTGAATCCTCGACATCGGAGCCACCCGCCAGGTCTGCCAGAACCACCCCGTGCGGGTGAACACCGCGGTGTCGGTCACCTCCCACCGGTGCAGGCGGTACCACCAACGCGGCAGCACCACCGCGGCGATGCCGCCTACCGCGGCCACGGCGAGCCCCGGCGCGACCAACCACCAGCGAGCAGCCTCGATCACCAGGCCCAGCAGCAACAACAGTGCCGACATCGCGGCCACGGGCAGCGCCACCAGCACCCGCCACCAGGTCGTGACCCGTGGATCGAGCCATTGGCGAGGCGCCCGCAGCCTCGGCGCGTTCGTCACCGCGATCTCTCCTCATGTGGTCGACCGGGGTGAGAATATCCGCGCCGCGGCCGAGGCGTACCCGACTTTCGCAGCTCACCTGCAGGTTGCATACGATGACTCGGTGAGTACGACCACGGCACGGACACCGCGAGCCCAGGACGACGGGGGCCGCTTCACCCGCTGGGTGCCGCTGCCGTCGGAGGCCACGCTCCGGCGCTTGGCCGTCGCGTCGTTGCTCACTCAGGGCGGCATCATCGTCACCGGCGGTGCCGTGCGGCTGACCGACTCCGGTCTGGGTTGTCCCGACTGGCCCCACTGCACGTCCGGCTCCATCGCGGCCACCCCCGAGATGGGCCTGCACGGCGCCATCGAGTTCGGCAACCGCCTGCTGACCTTCGTGCTCGGTCTCGTGGCCGCGGCGATGCTGGTCGCGGTCGTGCGCACGCTGTCCAGCGACCGTGCGCGGCGCGACCTGCTGGTCCCGTCGGTGTTCTTGCTGTGCGTGATCCCGGCCCAAGCGGTGATCGGCGGCATCACGGTGTGGACCGACCTGAATCCCTGGGTGGTGATGTTCCACTTCCTGGTGTCGGCGGTCCTGGTGGGCGTCGCGACGGTCCTGGTCCGCCGGGCCGCCCGCCCGGCCCGTATGGCGCCTGCTCGCGTCGGCCATCCGTGGCTGGAGCGGCTGGCGGTGCTCGTACTGGCGGCCACCGCGGCCGTGGTCTACCTCGGTGCCGTCGTGACCGGCAGCGGCCCGCACGCTGGGGACCCCGAGGCCCGTCGTACCGGGCTCGACGTCGCCGTGGTCACCCAACTGCACGGCGACGCCGTCCTGCTGCTCGTCGGGCTGTCGATCGGGTTGTACTTCACCGCTCGTGCGCTCGGCTCGCCGGGGCGCTCGGCCGCAGCCGCCGCGGTCTTGGTCGCGGTGGAGTTCGCGCAAGGGCTCATCGGCGTGGTCCAGTACCGCCTGGAGCTGCCGGAACTCCTGGTGGGCCTGCACATGCTCGGGGCAGCGGCGATGGTGTTCGCCGCCGTCGACGCCTGGTACGCCACCCGCTGGTTGCCATCGGTCCAGCCGGTGCGTTGACGCCGATGCTCACCGTGGCTGGGTCGAGGCCGACCACGCGGTAGCGGCGGCGCCGGTCCTCAGGTGGATCCGCTCGTCCGGTCGCTCGAGGTAATGCCGTAACGCATGGAACACCACGACCGGGTCACTGCCCAGGCGCCCGGTCGGCATCGCCACCACCGCGTCGCCGGTGACCCAGCCGACGGCGCGCCCGAGCATGCGTGGATGCTCGCGTCGCCTCCGGACCAGCGGCGACGACGGCGTGCCGACGATGAGCAGCCAATGCTGCACCTGGCCGCGCATCCCGAGCCGGCCGGTGTAGCGCAGCGTGGTCGCATCGATGCGCGCGATGTCGTCCCACGGCACAGCGAGACGGTCGAACCCCAGGCCGACGACGACATGGCTCTCGGTCAGGTCGACCCCGAGGTCGGTGCGCGACGAGCGCAGCCCGGCGAGGCCACCCAGCAGAAAGATCGACCCGAGACCTGCCAGCACGACGAATCCGATGATCCCTGTCGCCATCCCGTCGCGCAGCGCCAGCACCGCCGCGGTGCCGCCCAACGCGACGAAGCCGAGACCGGCGACCACCAACGTGATGCTGACCGGCCGCGACGGCGGGCGCACCGCGAATCGGATCCCAGCGGTGCGAACACCGTCGATGTCGATGCGCACCGCGCGGGCCGGGGCGAAGTGAATCTTCGGTCGCGCAAGAAGCGGGCGCTTCTCCCATCCGCCCGGGGGTTGCAGCGATGACCTGGGTGGCTGACCGGGGGAGCTCACGGGACCGTATGGTGCCTCATGCCCGCCGGCGACCGCGCACGGCCCTCGGTCGGGTCAGGCCCGCCGCAGTGCGTCGGCGAGCGTCCGCGCCGGGGCCACGGGGGCGGTCCAGCCGGTACGCCGCGACGCGGCCAGCAACGGCGTGAGGATCGTCTCGGCCCGCTGCGCCTCGTCGTGGCGCTGCCAGGCTCGTGCGACGGCGATGTAGGCATCGGCGCCGTGTAACCAGGCCGCTCCCGCAGGCGCCCCGATCGAGGTGATCATCGCCTCGGCCTCGAGCAGGAGCGGCTTCGACGCGGTGGCCTCGGCCAACGCCGCGAGGCACCGAAGCCGGTAAGCCTCGGTGCGGTGCCGTTCGCATCCGGCCAGACCTCGTTCGAGCACGTCGATCGCCTCGCGGCGGCGGTCCGTCTCGAGCAGAGTGGTGCCGTACATGGCAGCAGCAGCCGCCGTCCACCAGGCGTGCGAGTCCATGGCCACGGCCGTACGACCATGCCGCAGCGCCTCGGCGTGATCGCCTTTCAGCCGCGCGATCCACCCCAGATTCGACACGTACCACGACTCGTCTCCGGCGTAGCCACTGCGCCGGTTGATCGCCAACGCCTCCTCGATCTTGGCGGTGGCGGCGTCCCAGGCGCCGTGAGCGAGCAGCGGGAACGCGGACTCGAACACGCACCACTGCAACAACCACAGATCGCCACCGGCGCGGCACAACGGTTCGAGCCGGTCCAGGACCACGTGCAGCCAGGCGAGCTCACCCTGGTAGGCGTACGCGGTCTTCAGCCCGTCCAGCGCCACCGCCAGCACGTCCGGCTCGCCGATGCCCTCGGCGATGCGCAACGCCTGCCGGCCGTAGGTGAGCGCGTCGTCGAACCGCAGCCGATTGGCCGACAGCACCGCCAGCCAGGACAGCAGGTTCGTCTGGGCGGCCCGGTCGCCGAGCTGCTCGGCCAGCGACAGGCTTTCGACCAGGTAGGCACCGCCTTGCGCGACCGCGCGACCACTGCCCGACCACGCGGGTCCGCCGAGGGCCCGAAGGGCACGCATCTCCAGTTCGCGTTCACCGGCTTCGCGAGCCAGCCGAAGCGCCTCGCCGTGATCGGCTACCGCCTCGTCGTATCGGCGCATCGCTTCTCGCGACCGGCCTCTGGCCAGGTGGGCACGGCCGGCGACATCGAGATCCAAGCCTTCCCGATCCGCCTTGACCGCCTTGGTCAACAGTGCGTCGGCGTCACCGACGGCGTGGCGGAGCAAAGCCCGCTCCCCCGCTGCCAACCACCCGCGTCCGGCCCGCCGCCAGTCGCCGGCCGCACTGGCGTGCCGCGCGAGCGCTTCGGGGTTGTCGGCCAGGAGATCGGCGGCGCGTAGGTGGTACACCTGCCGAGTCGGCAACGGCGTGGCGTCGTAGAGCGACTCTCGGATGAGGTCGTTGGCGAACTCGTAGGCCGTACCGGTCGGCACGGTCAACCGGGTCTCCAGCAGCCGTTCACACCGCCGAGCGGCCTCCTCGGTGCTGATGCCCAGCAGCCCGGCGATGGTCGCCGGAGCGAACGGTGAACCGAGCACGGCCGCGGCGCGAAGGACCTCGTCGGCTGCCGTGCCGGCCCGTCGCACCCGCGCCAGCACCACGGCGCGCAGCGATGGCGGGATGCCACCCACGCCCGAGCGCAGCCCCCGCAACGTCTCGACGACGAACAGCGTGTGCCCGCGGGTCCGGCGGGCGATCTCGGTGCCCCGTCCCCGTTGCCCGGCAGCGGCGGCGAGCCGCGCGATCGCCCCGGGCCCGAGGGGCCCGAGGTCGATGTGCTCGGACACCGCCCCCAGGGTGGCCACGACGTGTTCGTCCTCCTCGGCGCGCACGGTGGCCACGACCAGCACCCGGCTGCCCTCGCTGCGCCGGGCGAGGTAATGGAGCAGCTCGATGGTCGCCTCGCCGGCCTGGTGAACGTCGTCGACGACCAACATCACCGGGCGCTTCACCGCCAGCCGGCGCAGAAACCGGGCGACGGCGTCATAGGTCCGGCGCCGCTCGACGTCGGCGCTGCCCCGTTCGACCTCGCTGTCGCCGAGCAACGCGGCGACCTCCGGCACGAGCGCGGCCAGCGCACCAGCGCGGTCGGGCACGACCTCACGCAGCGTTCGTGCCGGTAGATGTTCGACGAGCCAGGCCAGTGCCTCCACGATCGGCTGGAGGAACAGCGACCGCTCGACCTCGTAACACCGAGCTTTGACGCCCAGCCCGCCGGTGCGCTGGGCGAGCTGCAGCGCCTCGTCGGCCAGCCGGGTCTTGCCGATACCGGCTTCTCCGGTGATCAACAGGACTGATCCGTGGCGCGACACGGTGCGTTCCCAGGCGCCGACGAGTCGCGCCACCTCGTCGGAACGCCCGACGAGCTCAGGCTGACCGCTCGACAGCGGGGCGGGAGCCGGCTCGGCCACGGCGGCGGCTTGTTCACGCAGGATCGCCACGTGCAGCGCGCGGCTCGTCGGGGACGGATCGACACCGAGCTCGGTCGACAGGCCGGCCCGGAGGCGTTCGTAGGCCGTCAGCGCCTTGCCCTGTTCTCCTGCGGCGGCGTAAGCGCGCATCAACGCACGCCCGGCTCGCTCGTCCAAGCGGTCGACCCGTGCGGCGGCCTCGGCAGCAGCCACGGCCGCCGGGACGTCGCCGGTGTGCACCGCCTGTTCAGCTGCCACGAGTCTGGCCCGGCGAACGAGCGCGGCCTGGTTGCGGCGGGCGTCCTCGGCCCACGGTGCGTCGGGTTCGTCGGCCAGGACCGGGGCCGCGTCGATCACCGCCAGCGCGGCCTGTGCTGCGGCGAGCGCGGAGGCCGGTTCGCCGTCCTGGGCCCGCGTCTCGGCCTCGGTCACCAGTTCGCCGGCGTGGGAGAGGTCGACCCGTTGGGTCTCGGCGAGTCGGTAGCCGGACCGGTCGCCGATCACGATGTCCCCGCCCATGGTGGCGCGCAACCGGCTCACCAAGGTCGCGACGCTCCTCGACGGCGCTCGTGGGGGCGAGTCGCCCCACAGGGCCTCCACGATCCGGTCCATCGGCACGATGACGCCGGGCTCGGTGGCCAGCATCGCCAGCAGCCGCCTGCCTTTGCGGTCGCCGATCTCCGCGCGCGTCAACTCCCGCCCCGCCCTGCTGGCCGAGAAACCCCCTACGAGGCGAAGATGCAGGTCGCGCGCGTCGACATGCGTCACACCGACCGTCGTACGCCGGTCGTCGTGGGCGGGTCAAGGACCGTTGGTCCCAGCACCGGCCCCACCGTTGCAGAAGTAGCGCAACCAGACCGCAACACCGACGTGTCATGTTCGCCGGGACCGCGCGGCCCAAGGGGCCGCGGCCAGCGCTGCCTGGGGGAAGCGACATGAGCACGACCATCGACATCGCCAAGATCGCGCACAAGCAGCTGACCGGGTTCAACGGCCACCTCACCGGCCCGCACGACGCCGGCTACGACGAAGCGCGCAGGGTGTACAACAGCATGATCGACAAGCGGCCGGTTCTGATCGCCCGCTGTACGACGCCCGACGACGTCGCGCAGGTGGTCCGGTTCGCCCGAGACAACGAGCTGCCGCTGGCGGTGCGCGGCGGCGGCCACAACGGCGCCGGGCTGGGCACCGTCGACGACGGCGTCGTCATCGACCTGGCGCCGCTGCGCGACATCACCGTCGACCCGCAGGCCCGCACGGTACGCGTGGGCGGCGGCTGCACGTGGGGGGACGTCGACCGGACCACGAACGCTCACGGGCTGGCCACGCCGAGCGGGATCATCTCGACCACCGGTGTCGGCGGGCTCACGCTGGGTGGCGGACTCGGACACCTGACCCGCAAGTTCGGGCTGAGCATCGACAATCTGCTCGAGGCCGAGATGGTCCTGGCCAGCGGTGAACAGGTCCGCGCCAACGCCGAGGAGCACCCTGACCTGTTCTGGGCGATTCGCGGCGGCGGCGGGAACTTCGGTGTCGTCACGTCGTTCCTGTTCCGCGTGCACGAGGTCGACACGGTCGTCGCCGGGCCGACGTTCTGGCCGGTCGAGTCCACGCCGGAGGTGCTCTCGGCCTACCGCGAGTTCCTCCCCGGCGCGCCGCGTGAGCTGAACGGGTTCTTCGCGGTGGCCAAGGTGCCTCCGGCCCCTCCGTTCCCGGAGTCGCTGCACCTCCGGCCGGTCTGCGGCGTCGTCTGGTGCTACGTCGGCGGCGAAGCCGAGGCGCAAGCCGCCATGGCCCCGTTGCTCGACTCCCTACCCGAACCACTCCTGCACGGCCCCGCGGCCATGCCGCATCCGGCGATCCAGAGCGCCTTCGACGCGTTGTACCCGGCCGGCGAGCAGTGGTACTGGCGGGCGGACTTCGTCAAGGAGATCCCCGACGCCGCTGTCGACCTGCACGCCAGGTTCGGCGCGCAACTGCCGACCTGGAAGTCGACCATGCACATGTATCCCATCGACGGCGCCGTCCACGACATCGCGCCGACCGCAACCGCGTGGAGCTACCGCGACGCCACCTGGGGCTCGGTCTTCGCCGGTGTGGATCCGGACCCGGCCAACGCGGACGCCATCCGCGAGTGGTCCGTCGACTACCACGAGGCGTTGCATCCGTACTCGGCCGGCGGAGCGTACGTGAACATGATGATGGACGAGGGCAACGAACGGGTCCGGGCCAGCTACCGCGACAACTACCCGCGCCTGGCCGCGATCAAGGCGGTCTACGACCCGGGCAACCTGTTCCGCGTCAACCAGAACATCGCCCCGGCGGGATGAGGCTGCACCGGCCACCAACCCCCAGTGATCACGGCCGCAAACGCCTCATGATCGTCCTTCTGGGCTGATCCTGCGACGGATTCTGCCTCATGATCGCGCCTCATACGTGATCATGAGGCAGAGTCGGCCAAGGGCTGGCCAGGTCTGCTAAATGCGGCGATCATGAGCCGTTTGCGGCGCTCGGGAGCCGCAAACGCCTCATGATCTCCGGGCAAGGCTCTCGCGTGGAGTACGCGCATAGCCCGGGTTGACACAGTTGCTCGTCACCCCGTACACGGCGCACTCCAGAGCCAGGACTTTCGAGAGACCTTCCAGGGCATGCTTGGCCGGCCACGTACGCCGCCTTGTACGCGCTCGCACGACGCTCGATGGTCCTGCGCAACACAGTCTCGCGCGGCCGGATGTGTGGTCAGCACACGTGTACCGGCGGCGTTGCTCAGCCGAGGATGAGCACGTCAGCCATCACGGCCACGAACACCACGGTCAGATACGTGATGGAACCGTGGAACAGGCGCATGGCGGTCAGCCCCGCACCGTCGGGTTGCCGCCGTGCGCGTCCGTACAGGCGGTGCGCCTCGAGCAGGAACCAGGCTCCGGTGGCGACAGCGGCCAGCCCGAAGATCCACCCCAGGTCGGCGACGGGCCACAACGCGAGGGTCGTGACGACCATGGCCCACGAGTACGCCATGATCTGCAACGCCACGGTCGTGGCCGGCGCCACCACCGGCAGCATCGGCACCCCGGCGCGGGCGTAGTCGTCGCGGTATCGCATCGCCAGCGGCCAATAGTGCGGCGGCGTCCAGAAGAAGACGACAAGGAACAGCAGCACCGGCGGCCACGCGAGCGAGCCGGTCACCGCCGCCCAGCCGATCAACGTCGGCACACAGCCGGCCACGCCGCCCCACACGATGTTCTGGGCGGTCCGCCGCTTGAGCAGCATCGTGTAGATCAGGACGTAGAACAGGTTGGCTGCGATGGTCAACGCCGCCGCCAGCGCATTGACCCAGATGAGCATGATGGCCGTGGCTCCGGCCAGAAGCAGCGAGGCGAAGGCGAACGCGCGGTGGGGCGACACCGTCGCTCGCGCCAGCGGCCGTCGGCGGGTGCGATGCATCACCGCGTCGATGTCTCGCTCGAGCACCTGGTTGAAGGCGTGGGCGCTCCCCCCGGCCAGCGTGCCGGCCAGTAGCGTCGCCAGCACGAGCCCCAGCGGTGGGATGCCTCGTTGCGCCAGGACCATGGCCGGCAAGGTCGTGATGAGCAGGAGTTCGACCACTCGCAGCTTCATCAACGACAGGTAGGCGGCCACGACCTCGCGCATGCGCGCCCATCCGGAGACGGAGCTGCGCACCCCGGCGTCAGGGCGGACGCGACTCGGCTCGAGGGACGTCACCAATCATCCTCATGTGATCGAAGAGACAAGCTGGACGGAATCTTCCGTCGCGTTCTGCCTGTTGAGTCTAACCGTGGGCCCTTACGGCCGAGTGTCCGGGCGCGTCGACGCCGCCGCCGATACGCTCGTCCGTGCCACGTGCCGTCACGCGTACGGCGGCTGAGCACCATTGTCCGGATCCGCACGCCGAGAGGAATGTCACGCCGGTGAATACGACACCTCCCACCCCGACCTCCGCGAGTCCGTCCGCCTCCCCGGGCAGTTTCGAGTGGTCCGAGCTCGACGATCGCGCGGTGGACCTGGGCCGGCTGCTGGCCATGGACGCCGTCGAGAAGGTCGGCAACGGCCACCCGGGCACGGCGATGAGCCTGTCTCCGGTGGCGTACACGCTCTACCAGCGCATCCTTCGTCACGACCCGACCGACCCGCAGTGGCTCGGGCGCGACCGATTCGTCCTGTCCGCCGGGCACAGCAGCCTGACGCAGTACATCCAGCTGTACCTGGCGGGCTACCCGTTGTCGCTGGACGACCTGAAGGCGCTGCGTACCTGGGGCTCCAAGACGCCCGGGCACCCCGAATACGGACACACCGAGGGCGTCGAGGTCACCACCGGCCCGTTGGGATCGGGGCTGGCCTCGGCCGTGGGCTTGGCCTTCGCCGCTCGACGCGAACGCGGGCTGCTCGACCCCGATGCGCCGGCCGGCGAAAGTGTCTTCGATCACCACATCTACGTGATCGCCTCTGACGGCGACCTGGAAGAGGGCGTCTCCGGCGAGGCGAGCTCGCTGGCGGGCACCCAGGAGCTCGGCAACCTGGTCGTCATCTGGGACGACAACCGCATCTCCATCGAAGACGACACCAGCATCGCCTTCACCGAGGACACCGTCGCGCGGTACCGGGCCTACGGCTGGCACACGGTGGAGGTCGATTTCACCGCCGGCGGGGACTACCGGGAGGACCCGCGGGCGGTCTTCGAGGCGCTGGCCGAAGCCAAGTCCGTCACCGACCGCCCGACGTTCATCCGGGTCCGCACCATCATCGGGTGGCCGGCACCCAACAAGCAGAACACCGGCGGCATCCACGGCTCCGCCCTCGGGGCTGAGGAGGTCGCGGCGACCAAGCGCCTCCTCGGCGCCGACCCGGACCGCACCTTCGACGTCGACCCCGAGGTCCTCGCCCACACCCAGCAGGCCGTGGAGCGCGGGCGCAAGTTGCGCGCGGAGTGGGACGAACGGTTCACGGCCTGGCGTGCGGCCAACCCCGAGCGCGCCGCCCTGCTCGACCGGCTGCGGGCCCGGGAACTGCCCGAGGGCTGGACCGAGAGCCTGCCGGAGTTCGAGCCCTCGGAGAAGGGCATCGCGACCAGAGCCGCTTCGGGCAAGGTCATCAACGCCATCGCGCCGGTGCTGCCTGAACTGTGGGGCGGCTCGGCGGATCTGGCCGGCTCGAACAACACCACCATCGAGGGCGAGCCCAGCTTCCTGCCGGTCAAGCGGTCCAGCGCCAAGTTCCCGGGGCACCCGTACGGGCGTACCTTGCACTTCGGCGTACGTGAGTTCGCCGCCGGCCTGATCGCCAACGGCATCGCGTTGCACGGCCTGACGCGGCCGTATGCCGCCACGTTCTTGGTGTTCAGCGACTACCAGCGCGCCGCGGTCCGGTTGGCGGCGTTGCAGGGCATCCCGGTGACGTTCGTGTGGACGCACGACTCCATCGGCCTGGGCGAGGACGGGCCCACACACCAGCCGGTCGAGCACCTCACGTCGCTGCGGGCCATTCCGGGCTTCGACCTCGTCCGGCCGGCCGACGCCAACGAGACGGCCGTGGCGTGGCGGACCATCCTGGAGCACAGCGACCGTCCGGCGGGCATCGCCCTGACCCGCCAGAACGTCCCGGTGTTCGACCGCACGAAGTTCGCCTCGGCCGAGGGCACCGCGCGAGGTGCCTACGTGTTCGCCGAGGCCGATGGGGGTACTCCCCAGGTGATCCTGATGGCCAGCGGTTCGGAGGTGCAACTGGCCGTCGAGGCTCGCGAGCGGCTACAGGCCGACGGCATCGCGACCCGGGTGGTGTCGTTCCCGTCCCACGAGTGGTTCGAGGCGCAGGACGACG
The DNA here is from genome assembly GCF_027324685.1 of Haloactinopolyspora sp. Classification (NCBI taxonomy): domain Bacteria; kingdom Bacillati; phylum Actinomycetota; class Actinomycetes; order Jiangellales; family Jiangellaceae; genus Haloactinopolyspora; species Haloactinopolyspora sp. The sequence goes on along the minus strand of NZ_DAHVSH010000015.1, from coordinate 24,219 downwards.
CCTACCGCGAGTCGGTGCTGCCGTCCTCGGTTCGCGCCCGGGTGTCGGTCGAGGCTGGTGTGGCGATGAGCTGGCACCGCTACCTCGGTGACGCCGGGCGTGCGGTGAGCCTGGAGCACTTCGGTGCGTCGGCGGACTACTCGACCCTGTACGAAGAGTTCGGCATCACGGCCGACGCCGTGGTGGCCGCGGCTCGTGATTCTCTCTCTCGCGCCTAACCACGACAGGAGCGCTCTCATGTCCGATCCTCTCGGTCGCCTCTCGGACGAAGGTGTCGCCATCTGGCTCGACGACCTGTCCCGCGACCGCATCACCACCGGAAACCTGCAGTCGCTCATCGACGACCGGCACGTCGTGGGCATCACGTCCAACCCGACGATCTTCCACAACGCGATCTCGAAGAGCAGCCTGTACGACGACGACATCCGCCGCCACGCGGCCGAGGGATCCGACGCCGACGCCGCCGTGCGTGACCTGACCACGGCCGACGTGCGGGCCGCTGCCGACGTTCTGGCGCCGGTCGCACGTCGTACGGGCGGGCGTGACGGCCGGGTGTCGATCGAGGTCGACCCACGCTTGGCCCACGACACCGAGGGCACCATCGCGCAGGCGGCCGACCTGTGGACCGAGATCTCCCGACCCAACATCTACATCAAGATCCCGGCGACCAAGGCGGGCCTGCCGGCCATCACGGCCACCATTGCCGCCGGCATCAGCGTCAACGTCACCTTGATCTTCTCCATCCAGCGCTACGGCGAGGTGATGAACGCCTACCAGGCCGGGCTGGAACAGCGCCTGGAGTCAGGTGACTCGCTCGACGGCATCTCCTCGGTCGCCTCGTTCTTCGTCAGCCGGGTCGACGCCGAGGTCGACAAGCGCCTGGAGACCATCGGCACCGACGACGCGCTGGCGTTGCGCGGCAAGGCGGCCATCGCCAATGCCCGGCTGGCCTACGCGGCCTACGAAGACGTCATCGCCGACCCGCGGTGGCAGCGCCTGGAGGCGGCCGGGGCGACGAAGCAGCGCCCGCTGTGGGCGTCCACGTCGACGAAGAACCCGGACTATCCCGACACCATGTACGTCACCGAACTGGTGGCGCCGGACACCGTCAACACCATGCCGGAGTCCACGCTGGAGGCCGTGGCCGATCACGGTGAGATCACCGGCGACACCGTGCGCCCCAACTACGACGACGCCCGACAGACGATGGCCAGGCTGGCCGAGGTGGGCATCGACCTCGACGACGTCATCGCCGTGCTCGAGCGTGAAGGTGTCGAGAAGTTCGAGTCGAGTTGGAACGAGCTGCTGGAGTCGACCGCGGGGAAGCTGGAGGCGGCGAAGTGACGACGAGGAACGTAGCGCCGACCAGTGGGATGGAGGCGGCGAAGTGACGAGTGAGCCACTAGCTGTCACCGTCCATTCCGGCGGCTGGCCGGAAGCGGTCGAGAAGCTCGTGTCCGAGCAGGTGGCTTCGCGCATCGCGGCGAAGGACGCGACGCTGTGGGGCCCGGACGCCGAGGCCGAGGCGTCCATCCGGTTGGGCTGGACCGATCTGCATGAGACCTCCCGGCCGCTGCTGGCCGAGATCGAAGCGCTGTCGGCTGAGCTCCGCGCCGAGGGCCTCGATCGGATCGTGCTGGCCGGCATGGGCGGCTCGTCGCTGGCGCCGGAAGTCATCACGCGCACCGCCGGTGTCGAGCTGACGGTGCTCGACACCACCGACCCGGGAGCGGTTCAGCGTGCGCTGCACGACCGGCTGGAACGCACGGTGCTGGTGGTGTCGAGCAAATCCGGTTCGACGGTGGAGACCGACAGTCAGCGCCGCGTGTTCGAGGCTGCGTTCACCGCGGCCGGCATCGATGCGGCCAGCCGGATCGTCGCCGTGACCGACCCGGGATCCGGTTTGGCCGACAGAGCCGCGGAGGCCGGGTATCGGCGACTGTTCCTCGCTGATCCGAATGTCGGTGGGCGCTACTCGGCGCTCACCGCTTTCGGCTTGGTTCCCAGCGGACTGGCCGGCGCTGACGTCGCGGCGCTGTTGGACGGTGCCGCGTCGGTCGCGGCACAGCTCGCCGCCGATGCACCGGACAACCCCGCGCTGATCCTCGGTGCGGCGCTGGGTGCCTCCGGGCGCGACAAGGTGGCCATCGCCGACGCCGGGTCTGGGATCAGCGGATTCGGCGATTGGGCCGAGCAGCTGCTCGCGGAGTCGACCGGTAAGAACGGCACCGGTGTGTTGCCCATCGCGGTTTCCGGTGTCGACGCCCCGGAGGTGCGCCAGCCTGCCTCGGACGTTTTGGTGGCGCTGCTCGGTCAGCCCGATGCGGCGGTCACCTCTGGTGCGGCGCCGACGATCAGCGTGCAGGGCTCGCTGGGCGCGCAGTTCCTGCTGTGGGAGTTCGCCACCGCTGTCGCCGGGCGATTGTTGGGGATCAATCCGTTCGATCAGCCGGATGTCGAAAGCGCCAAGGCCGCGGCCCGTGGCTTGCTCGACGCACCGCCACAGCCGTCACCGCCGGCGTTCGCCGAGGGCGGCATCGAGGTGCGCGGCCCCGAAGACCTTCTCCAAGGCGTCACGACCGTCGCCGGCGCCGTCGAAGCGTTGCTCTCGCGCCTGGAGGACGACAGCTACCTGGCCGTCATGGCTTACCTCGATCGCGAAGGCGCCGACGCGTCGCTGGCCGACGTCCGCGAACCGCTGGCCGTCCGCACCGGCCGGCCCACCACGTTCGGGTGGGGTCCGCGGTTTCTGCACTCCACTGGCCAGTACCACAAGGGCGGCCCGCCGCAGGGCGTGTTCCTCCAGGTGACCGGTGCGCCGGCGAACGACGTGGCCATCCCGGACCGGCCGTTCACCTTCGGTGAGCTGATCAGCGCCCAAGCCGCCGGCGACGCCCGGGTGCTCACCGAGCTCGGCCGCCCGGTGCTACGGCTGCACCTCACCGACCGGCAGGCCGGCATCGACACGCTGAAAGCGATCCTCCGATGAACGCCGGCATGGCCCGCAATCCGCTTCGCGACAAGCGCGACAAGCGGATGCCCCGCATCGCCGGCCCGTCCGGGCTGGTGATCTTCGGCGTGACCGGCGATCTGGCCCGCAAGAAGTTGATGCCGGCGGTCTACGACCTGGCCAACCGGGGCCTGCTGCCACCGGGTTTCTCGCTGGTGGGCTTTGCTCGCCGCGACTGGGCTCAGCAGGATTTTCACAAGCAGGTTCGCGACGCCGTCCGCGCCCACGCACGCACGCCGTTCAAGGAGTCGACGTGGAAGCAGCTCGCCGACGGCTTCCGGTTCGTTCCCGGTGACTTCTCCGACGACGACGCATTCGACCAGCTCGCCGAGACAGTACGCGAGCTCGACGAGAAGCAGGGAACGGGCGGCAACCATGCCTTCTACCTGTCCATCCCGCCGGGCTTCTTCGACACCGTCTGCAAGCAGCTCGCCCGCTCGGGCTTGGCCGAGCCGGAGAACGAAGACCAGTGGCGCCGCGTCGTCATCGAGAAGCCCTTCGGGCACGACTTGGCCAGCGCACGCGAGCTGAACCGAACCGTCGAGGCGATCTTTCCGGCGGACAGCATCTTCCGGATCGATCACTACCTCGGCAAGGAGACCGTCCAGAACATCCTGGCGATGCGGTTCGCGAACCAGCTGTTCGAGCCGATCTGGCACGCCCACTACGTCGACCATGTCCAGATCACCATGGCTGAGGACATCGGGATCGGTGGGCGGGCCGGCTACTACGACGGCATCGGCGCCGCCCGCGACGTGATGCAGAATCATCTGCTGCAGTTGCTGGCGTTGGTCGCCATGGAGGAACCGGTCTCGTTCGAAGCCGCCGACCTGCGTGCGGAGAAAGAGAAGGTGCTCTCCGCAGTCCGGCTGCCGCACGATCTCGACCGCTACACCGCTCGCGGCCAGTACACCGCGGGTTGGGCCGGGGGCGTCCAGGTGGCCGGGTTCCTCGAGGAGGACGGGATCGCGCCGGACTCCACGACCGAGACGTACGCCGCGGTGCGTCTGGACATCGACACGCGCCGCTGGGCCGGGGTCCCGTTCTACCTGCGGACCGGCAAGCGCCTGGGCCGCCGGGTCACCGAGGTCGCCATCGTGTTCAAGCGCGCGCCACATCTACCCTTCGAGTCCACGGCCACCGACGAGCTCGGCGAGAACGCCCTGGTGATCCGGGTGCAGCCGGATGAAGGCGTGACCCTGCGCTTCGGCTCCAAGGTGCCGGGGACCTCCATGGAGGTCCGCGACGTCACGATGGACTTCGGCTACGGCTACGCGTTCACCGAGGAGAGCCCGGAGGCTTACGAGCGGCTCATTCTCGATGTGCTGCTCGGCGACCCGCCGCTGTTCCCGCAGCACGAGGAGGTCGAGCTGTCGTGGAAGATCCTCGACCCGATCGAGGAGCACTGGGCGAGCAACGGCAAGCCCGATCAGTACACGTCCGGCAGTTGGGGTCCGCCGTCGGCGGATGCGATGCTCGCCCGTGACGGTCGGCATTGGAGGCGTCCATGATCATCGACATTCCGTCGACGTCGGCCTCGGACGTCGCCAGGCGCATGGTGGAGCTGCGCGAGTTGCACGGCGCCGTCGCGCTGGGGCGCGTGCTCACCTTGATCGTCGTGGTGGAGGAAGCTGACGCCGAGGACGCCATCGCCTCGGCCAACCACGCCAGTCACGAACATCCCAGCCGCATCATCGTCTTGATCAGGGGGACTTCGCGCGGTTCGGCCAGACTCGACGCCCAGATCCGCGTCGGCGGGGACGCCGGTGCGAGTGAAGTGGTCGTGCTGCGTGCGTTCGGCCCGCTCACTCAGCACCTCCAATCTGTGGTCATCCCGCTGTTGCTGCCCGACAACCCGGTGGTGGCGTGGTGGCCGGCCGAGGCGCCGGCCGTGCCCGCGGACGATCCCATCGGGCGATTGGCGCAGCGACGTATCACCGACGTCGCAGGGTGCAAGCGGCCGATCGCAGCGCTACGCGACCGGGTCGCCGGATACCGGCCCGGCGACACCGACCTCACGTGGACGCGGCTGACGCTGTGGCGCGCGTTGCTGGCGGCCGCCCTCGACCAGCCGCCGTACGAAACGGTCCTGTCCGCCCGGGTGGTCGGCGGCCCGGACAACGCCAGCGCGGACCTGCTGGCCGGTTGGCTCGCCCTGTGCCTCGACGTCCCGGTGACCCGGACCAAGGCGTCCGGCGTCGACGGGTTACGCAGCGTCCGCCTCGACCGTGAGTCGGGCCCGATCTCGATCGAGCGCGACGATGACGAGCTGGCCGTCCTGCGCGCTCCAGGACGAGCCGACCGGCGGGTCGCCCTGCCGCGGCGCACACCCGCTGACTGCCTGGCCGAGGAGCTGCGTCGCCTCGATCCCGACGAGATCTACGGTGAGGTGCTGGCCGAAGGACTCCGCCGCCAAGCAGAGACGGGCAAGGTCACCCGGGCGAAGGCGAAGGTGGGGCGATGAGCACCGCACCGACCGTCGTTGTCCACCACGACGCCGACCTCCTCGCCGAGGCAGTCGCGGCGCGCCTGATCACCCGCTTGGTCGATGCCCAAGCCACCCGCGGGCATGCCTCGGTGGTGCTCACCGGTGGCCGGGTGGGCATCGCGACGTTGCGCGCCGTCGCCGCGTCGCCGGCGTGTCCAGCGGTCGACTGGTCGGCCCTGGACGTCTGGTGGGGCGACGAACGCTTTCTCGAGCCGGGCGATCCGGAACGCAACGAAACCCAGGCCCGCGCGGCCCTGCTCGATCACGTCGACGTGGACGAGTCGCGCGTGCACCCGATGCCCGCAGCCGGTACTGACAGCCCGGAGGCGGGCGCGGAGCGCTATGCCGCCCAGGTGACCGAGTACCTGCGAGCCATTGAGCACACCGGGGCTCCGGCCTTCGACGTGTTGCTGCTCGGTGTCGGCCCGGACGGTCACGTGGCGTCGTTGTTCCCGGAGCAGCCGGCGCTGTATGACGATCGTCCCGTGGTCGCGGTCCACGGGGCGCCCAAGCCGCCGCCCACCCGGATCAGCCTGACGCTGCCGACCATTGCCTTGGCCGACGAAGTGTGGCTCGTCGTCGCCGGCGAGGACAAGGCGCCGGCGGTGCGGATGGCCCTGGGCGGCGCGGGCGAGGTACAGATCCCGGCGGCCGGCGCACGAGGACGGCGCGCCACTCGGTGGCTACTCGACCGCGCCGCAGCCGCCGAGATCCCCGCCGACCTCCCTCGCCCCGCTTCGCCCTGACACCACTCAAATGATCATGTTCACTAGGAAAACGCCTGCCGCACCACCCATGCACGCCTCTTGATGCAGCACAACGCCTCGTGGTGTAGGCACCGTTTCATGATCCACTCTTGACAGCGTCGCAGACAGCGTCGACCATTATCGGTCAAGTCCGAAAGATTGCCGCCAACTTCACCAACCGGACAGGCTGGACGGCGCTGATCCCGCTCGAAGCCAGTGAGGCGGTCGGCGATCAGCCGGTCGCGGCCGAGCTCCATGGCAGCCGGCGTCGATCATGGCGAAGGAGCGTGTGCGCACGATGGGTCCTCAACTCCCCTCACGTCGGTCAATCCTCAAAGCTGGCGCTGCGACAGGCGGCGTCATCGGGGCCGCTGGTCTCGGCATCAGCAGCGCGGCGGCCGATGAAGACACCGGTGCCGCGCCTCCGAGGCCGGTCGGCAGTCCCGGATCGATGATCGGTGTGCCGTTCGATGCCTACGGCGACCAGGTGCGCGTCGGGATCGTCGGGGTCGGCAATCGCGGCACGCGCCTACTGGAAGCGATGCTGCAGTTCCCGGAGGTGCGCGTCACGGCGGTTTGCGACATCAATCCGCCGAGGGTGCACCATGCTGCCGAGATGGTGCAGGCTACCGGGCAGCCGGAACCCGCTCGCTACAGCGGCCGGGGCGGTCACTGGCAGACGCCGCAGGAGAACTACGAACTTGCTGTCCACCACTCGAAGCTGGTGCGAGCCGGTACCCGGCCGGACCCGGACGCCGACGACGACTACCGCGCCCTGTGCGCTCGGGACGACGTCGACATCGTCGTCAACGCCTCGTCATGGGAATGGCACCACCCGGTCTGCATGACCGCCATGCTGAACGGCAAGCATGCAGCCACCGAGGTTCCCCTGGCCATGGAGCTGGAGCACCTGTGGGACCTCGTCAACACGTCGGAGGCGATGCGGCGGCATTGCATCATGCTGGAGCAGGTCGTCTATGGACGAACCGAGCTGCGGCTGCTGCGCATGGCGCACGACGGTCTGTTCGGCGATCTCCTGGTCGGTGCGGGCGGCTATCACAACGAGGGTCGCGCCGCGGCCTTCAACTCGACCGGAGGTACCCGGTATCCCGAAGGCTGGCGGCGGCGCTGGTGGTACCGCCGTGACGGCGATTTCTACAGCATGCACGGCGTTGGCCCGGTGGCCCCCTACATGGACATCAACCGGGGCGACCGCTTCGAAAGCATCGTGTCGATGAGCAGTCCGGCCATTGGCCTGACCGCGTTCCGGGAGCAACACGTGCCCCCGGAGGACGCAGGGTGGAATGACCCTCCCTACATCAAGGGCGACCGCACACTGTCGCAGGTCATGACAGCGAAAGGTCGCGTCATCCAGGTGTCGCACGACGAAACGGTGCCCCAGCCCTACACGAGGGTCAACTGGCTGGCGGGCACGCAGGCCACGTTCAACGACGACCCGCCTCGCATCTTCGTCGACGGCACGTCGGACAACGGTTGGGACGACCTCGACGACTACGGACACTACGATCACTGGCTCTGGGAGATCGACGCACCCCTCGAAGAGCACATGTTCCGCCGTCTGTTCCAGACGATGCGCCTCGGGCTCGTGCCCGACATCGACGTGTACGACTCCGCCACGTGGTCGGTGCAGATCCCCCTGAGCACAGAGTCGATCAGGCGGGGCAACCGGCCCGTCCGGGTCCCCGATTTCACCCGCGGTCAGTGGGAGGAGTACCGGGACGGCTTGGACCGGCCCAATCCGGAAGGCTGAGATCCGCACCGATCAACAGCAGCGCATCGACGACGACCAGCCGAGCACGTGATGGGCGGTAGGCATGACGGAAGAATCAGTGGCAGGCCGAGAGACCGGTCGGATCTTGCCGAAGCTCAAGGTGATCGGTCCGGCGTTGTTGTTGGCGGCGGTCGTCATCGGTCCTGGCAGCATAGCGCTGGCGACCATCGCCGGCAGCACCTACGGGTACCAGTTGCTCTGGGTTCCGGTGGCCGCCATCGGCTTCATGATCGTGTACACCTGGATGGCGGCACGGATCGGGCTGGTGACGGGCCGGACGCTGTTCGGCGCGACTCGGCAGAAGTTCGGGCCGACCATGGCGCGCCTCGGTGGCATCGCTGGATTCTTGACGATCCTCGCCTTCCAAGCCGGCAACAACGCCGGCATCGGGTTCGCGACCGAGGCGTTGTTGGGTCTGGATGTCCGGCTGTGGGCCGGCGTCTTCACCGCCTTGGCGATCGGGTTCATCTGGCTGTCCGAGCTCTATGCCAAGATCGAATGGCTGGTCCGCGTCGTGGTCGGCATCATGCTCCTGGCATTCGTCGGGACACTCGTCATCGTCGGATTCGATCCAGGGGAGGCAGCCCGAGGCCTGGTCCCGACGTTCCCAGACGTCGACGGCGTCTTCCTCAGCCTCGGGATCGCCGCGACGACGTTCTCGATCGCCGCCGCGGTCTACATCTCGCACCTCATGCGGGAGAAGGAATGGGGGCCGGAGCGACTGCGCAGCCAAGCGTTGGACACGTTCGTCGGGTTGGCTGTTCTCGGCCTGATCAGTGTCGTGATCATGTTGACCAGCGCGAGCGTCACCTACGGGCAGACCGGCCCTGTCTTCTCCGCGGAAGCCATGGCCAGCCAGCTCGAACCCATCGCCGGAGCAGGCGCCTTCTATCTGTTCACCTTGGGGTTCTTCTTCGCCAGCCTGTCGTCCCTCGTCGTCAATGCGCTCATCGGCGCGACGCTGCTGGTCGACGGATTCGGCGGTGATCCGTCAATGGGCGGGCGCCAGGTGCGGCTGTGGTCGACGACAGCCATGCTGTTCGGTTTCGCGGTCGTCCTGGTCGCGGGCGAGAGCCCCATCGAGCTGCTGCGCGCTGCTCAGGCGCTGGCTGTGCTGGCGTTCCCGCTGCTGGCCTTCCTGGTTCTCTCGATCGCGCGCGACAAAGACATCATGGGAAGGTATGCCAACAGGCCGTGGGTCACCGTCGTTGGAGTCGTCGGGTACCTGGTGGTGCTGGGAATCGTCGTGAACTACGCGCGCGAGGTGATCGAGTTCCTGTGACCTCAGTGCGCAGCAGCGTCACCAGCGAATGATGAGGCGCCCACGGCCACCGCGCGCCGTAGACGGCTCATGATCACCTCATGCACGCGGATCAACTCGAGCCACGGCGCAGGTGGCGTGCTACAGGCTGCGACGCTTACGCAGCGCTTGCAGTGCCTCCTCGAGGATCGCCGCGCCATCCTCGTCACTGCGGCGTTCTTTCACGTAAGCCAGGTGCGTCTTGTACGGCTCGATCCGCGGCGCCGCGGGCGGATGGTCGCGGTCCTGGCTCGCCGGGAGTCCGCAGCGCACGCAGTCCCACGACTCGGGGATGACGGCTTCGGCCGCGAAGCTTGGTGAGCTCTCGTGACCATGTTCGCAGTAGTAGGTCACCTGGCGGCGCGGCGCGGCGTCACCACGCTCCGCTTCGCCCATGGGACCAGCACCGACTCGGCTTCCACGAATTGCGTTGCCACCGACCACGGCGAGTCCTTCCTGTCGACCTATCCCGCGTGCATCAGGCCGAGAGCGATGATCGCCGCAGCCCAGATCAGCCCGAGCGCGACAGTCAACCGGTCAAGGTTGCGCTCAGCTACCGACGAACCACCGACCGAGGACGACACGCCGCCACCGAACATGTCCGAGATGCCGCCGCCTTTGCCCTTGTGCATCAGCACCAACAGGATCAGCAACAGGCTGGTGATGACGAGCAGGATCGAGAATGCCAGTTCCACGGTGGTCAGCCTTGTCCTTCCTCAACGGCGACGGCAGGGGGCGCCGTGCACGCGGGCCATAGCTTACGCGCTCGAACCCGCTCCATGACAATGGTACCCCGCTCACGAGGGCCGGTGATCATGTCCGCTGGGCCGGATCGGCGCCCTCGAACCGCCCAGCGGACATGATCATTCACTCGGCCTCAGGGCGTGCGGTAGTACTGCGCGATGAGCGCGAACTCTTGCGGGTCGAGGCTGGCACCCCCGACCAATGCGCCGTCGACGTCGTCGCCGGCCATGATCGGCTTGATGTTCGACGACTTCACCGACCCGCCGTACAGGATGCGCACGCTGTCGGCCACCTGGGCGGAGTACGACTCCCCCAACCGGGCCCGGATCGCCGCGGCCATCTCTTGGGCATCCTCCGGCGTGGCGACTTCGCCGGTGCCGATCGCCCAGACCGGCTCGTAGGCGACGACGATCTTGGCCACCTGGTCGGCGGACAGCTTCTCCAGCGCTCCGTCGAGCTGGGCCAATGTGTGCTCGACGTGTCGGCCTTCCTGGCGGACCTCGAGACCTTCGCCGACGCACAGGATCGGGGTCAGCTCGTGGCGCAGAGCAGCCGCCGCCTTCGCGCCGACCAGTTCGTCGCTCTCGCCGTGATACTGGCGGCGCTCGGAATGACCCACCACCGCGTACGTGCACCCGAGCTTCGCCAGGAACGCCGCGGAGATCTCGCCGGTATACGCGCCGGAGTCGTGCACCGAGACGTCCTGGGCGCCGTAGGCGATGCGCAGCTTGTCGCCGTCGACCAGGGTCTGCACCGAGCGGATGTCGGTGAACGGCGGGAGGACCGCCACATCGACACGCTCGAAGTCCTCGTCGGTCAACGAGAAGGCGAGCTTCTGCACCACCGCGATGGCTTCGAGATGGTTGAGGTTCATCTTCCAGTTGCCGGCCATCAACGGCCGGCGGGTGCTCTTCGACACAGCTGTCCTTCTTCGTCGTGACGCCCGGGCTGCGGGCCCGCACGTCGCTTGTGGTTCAGCTCGGCGTGTCCTGCAGCGCCGTCAGCCCCGGCAGGGTCTTGCCCTCGAGAAGCTCGAGCGATGCTCCCCCGCCGGTGGAGATGTGGGTGAACGCCGACTCGTCGAGTCCGAGCTGGCGCACCGCCGCGGCGGAGTCGCCTCCGCCCACCACGCTGGTGCCGTCCACCTGGGCGACCGCTTCGGCTACGCGCCGGGTGCCGTCGGCGAACGGGGCGAGCTCGAACACGCCCATCGGCCCGTTCCACACCACCGTCTTCGCATCGGCCAGCTTGGCCCGGAACTGCTCGACCGTGGCCGGGCCGATGTCGAGACCCTTCTGGTCGTCCGGGATCTCGGTCGCCGGCACCACGCTGGTGGGCGCATCCGCGGAGACGTCGGCGGCGACGACCACGTCGGCCGGGAGCACGACCTCGACGCCGGCCTCGGCCGCGCGGTCGAGGTAGGTGCGCACGGTGTCGATCTGGTCGGCCTCCAGCAGTGAACCACCCACGCCGTACCCTTGGGCGGCCAGGAACGTGAAGGCCATCCCGCCGCCGATGAGCAACCGGTCGACCGTGTCGATCAGGTTGTCGATGACGCCCAGCTTGTCCGAGACCTTCGAACCACCCAACACGACGACGTACGGACGCTCGGGATCGTCGAGCACCTTCGAGAAGGCCTCCATCTCGGCGAGCACCAAGCCACCGGCGGCATGCGGCAGCCGGTAGGCGATGTCGTAGACGCTGGCCTGCTTGCGGTGCACGACGCCGAATCCGTCGGAAACGAACGCATCAGCCAACTCCGCCAGCGCATCGGCGAACGCGGCCCGTTCGGCGTCGTCCTTGCTGGTCTCGCGCGCGTCGAAACGCAGGTTCTCCAGCAGGGCGACGTCGCCGTCGGCCAAGGCCGCCACGGTCTGGCGGGCGCTCTCGCCGACGGTGTCGGTCGCGAACGCGACGTTTCGACCGAGTAGTTCCGAGAGCCGCTCGGCCACTGGCGCCAGCGAGTACTGGGGATCCGGCTCGCCTTTCGGTCGGCCGAGGTGCGCCACGACGACCACCCGGGCCCCGGCGTCGGCCAGGTCCCGGATGGTCGGCACGGACGCGCGGACGCGTCCGTCGTCAGTGATGACGGCACCGTCTGCCTGCTGATCCAGTGGAACGTTGAGGTCCGAACGCACCAGAACCCGCTTGCCCCGCAGGTCACCCAGAGCGTCGATCCCTTTCATGGCCGGCAGTCCCCCGCCGCTCACAGCGAGGAGCCGACGAGGCGCACCAGGTCCGTGCAGCGGTTGGCGTAGCCCCACTCGTTGTCGTACCAGCCGACGATCTTCACCTGGTCACCGATGACCCTGGTCAGGCCGGCGTCGAAGATGCACGACGAGGGGTCGGTGACGATGTCGGACGACACGATCTCGTCCTCGGTGTAGCGCAGGTAGCCGCTCAGCGGGCCCGACTCGGCGGCGGCCTTGAACGCGGCGTTCACCTCGTCGACGGTGACCTCGCGGTTGAGGGTCACGGTCAGGTCGGTGGCCGAACCGGTCGGCGTGGGCACGCGCACGGCGAAACCGTCGAGCTTGCCCTTGAGCTCCGGCAGCACCAGGCCGATGGCCTTGGCCGCGCCGGTGCTGGTCGGCACGATGTTCGTCGCCGCCGCACGGGCGCGGCGCAGGTCCTTGTGCGGCCCGTCCTGCAGGTTCTGGTCGGCGGTGTAGGCGTGGATCGTGGTCATCAGGCCACGCTCGATGCCGAACGTGTCGTTGAGGACCTTAGCCATCGGCGCCAGGCAGTTCGTGGTGCACGAGGCGTTGGAGATGATCGAGTGCGCCGCGTGGTCGTAGGCGCTGTCGTTGACCCCCAGCACGAGGGTCACGTCCTCGTTCTTCGCGGGAGCCGAGATGACGACCTTCTGCGCGCCGGCGTCGATGTGCGCCTTGGCCTTGGTCGCGTCGGTGAAGATGCCGGTGGACTCGAGCACGACATCGGCGCCGAGGTCCTTCCACGGCAGCTGGGCCGGGTCGCGCTCGGCCAGCACCTTGAACGTCTGTCCCCCTGCCGAGATCGAGTCGTCGGTCGCGGTGACGTCGCCGAGCGTGCCGAGGATGGAGTCGTACTTGAACAGGTGGGCCAGCGTCTTGGTGTCGGTGAGGTCGTTCACGCCGACGATCTCGATGTCGTTGCCGCCCTGCGCGAACACGGCCCGGGCGAAGTTGCGTCCGATGCGGCCGAAGCCGTTGACGCCAACACGAACGGTCATGGGACTTGCTCCTTCAAAGAGATTCAGGGTGATGTGTAGTTCAGCGGCCGAGGCACGCTCCGACGCCGGGCCGCGGATCGGCTGGTCGTCCCACCCCGTCGTGGTGACCCAACGTCAAAGACTATGGCATCCACGCCGACGTCGAACATCGCGCCTGGCGCCTCGCCACGTGGTAGTCGGCCCGTACCCGCAACCGGCCGCCACATTCGCCGCAGCCGGGCCGCGAGCGGTCACTGCGCCAGCATGTCCGGTGTCAGGTTGGCGTCGGTGCCGGGCACGCCATCTTCGGCGGCCTTGCGGTCGGCCATCGCCAGCAATCGCCGGATCCGCCCGGCGACGGCGTCCTTCGTCATCGGGGGATCGGACAGCTGTCCCAGCTCCTCCAAGCTGGCCTGACGGTTCTCCAGCCGGAGCATCCCGGCGACACGCAGATGCTCGGGGATGTCGTCGCCCAAGATCTGCATCGCACGCTCGACTCTGGCCCCTGCGGCCACGGCCGCACGCGCCGAGCGCCGAAGGTTCGCGTCGTCGAAGTTGGCCAGCCGGTTGGCCGTGGCCCGCACTTCGCGGCGCATCCGACGTTCCTCCCAGGCGAGCACGCTGTCATGCGCGCCCAACCGCGTGAGCAGCGCGCTGATCGCGTCGCCGTCACGCACGACCACCCGGTCGGTGCCGCGCACGTCCCGGGCCTTGGCTTGGATCTCAAGCCGCCGGGCCGCGCCGACCAACGCCAGGGCGGCCTCGGGCCCAGGACAGGTGACTTCCAGCGCCGACGAGCGCCCAGGCTCGGTCAGCGACCCCCGGGCCAGGAACGCGCCTCGCCACGCCGCCTCGGCATCGTGGTCGGCGCCATTGACGACCTGTGGCGGCAGCCCGCGAACGGGGCGGCCGCTGCCGTCGACCAGTCCGGTCTGCCGGGCCAGCTGCTCCCCGTCGCGTACGACACGTACGACGTACCTGCTTCCCTTACGCAGCCCTCCGGCGGCGACGACGGCGAGGTCGCTGTCGTGGCCGAACACCTCCGCAATGTCACGTCGCAGCCTGCGGGCCGCTACCCCCGTATCAAGCTCGGCCTCGATGACGATCTTGCCGCTGACGATATGAAGGCCGCCGCCGAACCGGAGCAGCGACGAGACCTCGGCCTTACGGCAGCACGTCTTGGTGACCTCGAGGCGAGCCAACTCGTCCTTCACGGATGCGGTCATCGCCATACCGTGATCCTGCCACACCCGGACGCGGCACGTGCCGACGTGGCGATCGTGGCGACGATGCCCCGGGGTCGTTGAATCACACTGACCGGCCTGCCCGTCCGCGAGGCTCAAGCACGCAGACGAGCGCCCGGACGAGTGGACAGGCCTCCCGAGGTGCGCGGAGCACCGAGTGTCTCGGCGTAGACCGCGCCGAGCAGCTCAGGATCGTGCCGAGCGGTGCCGTCGCCCAGGGCTACGTCGGCGACGACGAGCTCGGCGCCCATCTCGCCGGCGATCCGCCGCAGCAACTTCTCGTCCGGACATGACGACCGCTCGGCGATGACGAGGTCGACGGTCAGCTCCGGCGCGTACGCGCCGAGTACCTCGAGGTGCATCTCCGGGGTGAACCCGGTGGTCTCGCCGCCTTCGTCGGCCAGGTTGAGCGTCACGGCGATCCGCGCCCGCGTAGCGGTCAACGCCGCCCGCAGCTCGGGCACGAGCAGGTGCGGGATCACACTGGTGAACCACGACCCCGGCCCGAGGACGATCCAGTCGGCGTCGGCGATGGCTTCCCGCGCTTCCGGGCAGGCCGGCGGGTCCTTGGGGACCAGGCACACGGCGACGACGTCGCCTTCGACCGTGGCGACGGCGTGCTGCCCGGACACCGTCCGGATCTCTCGGCGCCCGTCGGGCAGCCGCTCGGTGGTGCCGACGATCGCCTCGATGTCCATCGGCACCAGCGACATCGGCAACACCCGCCCTTGCGCCCCGAGCAGCCGAGCCACCCAGTCCAACCCCTCGACGTGCCCGCCGAGCAGTTCCCACAACGCGACGATCAGCAGGTTCCCGGCGGCGTGGTTGTGCAACTCACCACCGCTGGCGAAACGGTGCTGCAAGACCCGCGCCCAGGTGCGTCCCCAGTCGTCGTCACCGCACAAGGCGGCCAAGGCCATCCGCAGATCGCCCGGCGGCAGCACCCCCAGCTCGCCGCGCAGCCGGCCGCTCGAGCCGCCGTCGTCGGCCACCGTGACGACCGCCGTGAGCCGCCCGGCCATCCGCCGCAAGGCGGACAGCGACGCGGCCAGGCCGTGCCCGCCGCCGAGCGCGACGACCTTGGGCCCGGCCAGCTTGGACGCGGCCGGTGGCAGCTCGCTCATGCCGGAGCGTTCACTCCCGTCCGAGGTCGCGATGCACGACCAGAGTCTCGATTCCTTGCTTACGCAACCGCTGCGCCAGCGCCTCACTCATCGCGACGCTGCGGTGCTTGCCACCGGTGCAGCCGATACCGATGGTGACGAACCGCTTGCCTTCGCGCAGATAGCCCTGCGAGACCATCGCGATCAGCTCATCGTAATGATCGAGGAACTGTTCGGCACCAGGCTGGGCGAGGACGTAGTCGCTGACCTCCGGATCGCGCCCGCTCTGCGGCCGCAGATGCGGCACCCAGTGCGGGTTGGGCAGGAACCGCATGTCAGCGACCAGGTCGGCATCGACCGGCAGGCCGTACTTGAAACCGAACGAGACGATGATGGCGCGCAAGCCCACCTCGGGCCCGGAGAACGATGCCCGCACCCGTGCGGCCAGCTGATGCACGTTGAGCAGTGAGGTGTCGACCACCACGTCGGCGGCGGCGCGCAGGGACGCCAGCTCTTCGCGCTCGCGTTCGATGGCCTCCACCACCCGGCCGCCGTCTTGCAACGGGTGCGGGCGTCGGGCCGACTCGAACCGGCGCACCAGAGCTTCGTCGCTGGCTTCGAGGAAGAGCACGGTGGGCTCGATACCGTTCTCGCGCAGCAGGTCGAGTGCTCCACGCAGTTCGCCGAAGAACACGCCACCGCGCACGTCGGCGACGACCGCGACCCGCCGCAGCTCGGCACGATCGGTGACTCGCGTGATGAGGTCCATGAGCAGGGACGGCGGCAGGTTGTCCACCACGAACCAGCCGATGTCGTCCAGAGCCGCCGTGGCCGCCGTCTTCCCCGCACCGGACATGCCGGTGACCAAGAGCAGTTCCAGCGTGTCGTCCCGATCGTCAGGTGTGTTGACGGTGGTCATCGCCTGAGTCCCCCTCCATACGTCTCCCCCGCCTTGATCGCCGAGCCGTCGGGCACCGTGGTGATGGCCAGGCGGCGATCATGATTCCAGAACCTCGCCGGTCGCGGTGTTGACCTCCGGTGTCGCCGGGCGTTGCGCCAACGCCTCGACGACGGCCTTCGCCGTGGCCGGACCGAACCCGGGAACGGCTGCGATGTCTTCCATGCTCGCAGCTCGCAGCCGCTTGAGCGAACCGAACTCCGCCAGCAGCGCCTTGCGTCGTTGCGGCCCCAGCCCCGGCACGGAGTCGAGGACGCTGTCGATCATGGACGTGGACCGGCGCTGACGATGGAAGGTGATGGCGAACCGGTGTGCTTCGTCCCGAACTCGCTGCAGCAGATACAGACCCTCGCTGGTGCGCGGCATGATGACCGGCGAGTCGGTGTCGGGTAGCCACACCTCTTCGAGCCGCTTGGCCAGCCCCACGACCGGGATGTCGCTGACCCCGGCTTCGTCCATGGCTTCCCGCGCAGCATCGACTTGCGGCTGTCCGCCGTCGACCACCACCAGGCCCGGGGCGTAGGCGAACGCCCTCGGCCGCCCGGTCTCGGCGTCGAGGCCGGGACGGCCCTCACCGCCGGATTCGCTCAGGCGCCGGAAGCGCCGGGACAGCACCTCACGGATCGCGGAGACGTCGTCGAAGCCCTGATCGCCCCGGACGGTGAACTTGCGGTACTCCTTCTTGCGCGGCAGGCCGTCCTCGAACACCACCATGGAGCCGACGACTTCGGTGCCGGCCAGGTTCGAGATGTCATAGCACTCGATGCGCAGCGGTGGCGCGTCGAGCTCCAGCGCCTCCTGGATCTCTTCGATCGCCTTGCTGCGTGTGGTCAGGTCGCTCGCGCGTTTCGACTTGTGCAGCTTGAGTGCCTGCGCAGCGTTGGCCGCCACCGTCTCGAGCAGGGCGCGCTTGTCGCCGCGCCGCGGAACCCGCAGGTCGACCTTGCCACCCCGGAGGTCGGCGAGCAGTTCACCCAGCGCACCGACCTCGTCCGGGTCGTCGGGCAGATCGGAGACGAGGATCTCGCGCGGGACGGCCTCGCCGCCGAGCTCGCCGTACAGCTGCAGCAAGAACCGCTCGACGAGTTCGCCCGCGCTGACGTCGTCGGCCTTGTCGGCGACCCAGCCGCGCTGTCCGCGCACACGCCCGCCTCGGACGTAGAAGATCTGCACGGCCACCTCGAGCGGATCGTCGGCCAGGGCGATGACGTCGGCGTCGGTACCGTCGCCCAGCACGACGGCGTTGGCCTCCATGGCCCGCTCCAGCGCCGCGATGTCGTCGCGCAACCGGGCGGCACGCTCGAAGTCCAGCTCGGCTGCGGCTTGCTTCATCTCGCGCTCGAGACGACGGACGTACGCCGTCGTCTTTCCTTCGAGAAAAGCGACCAGATCTTCGACGATGGCCCGATGCTCATCGGCATCCACGCGGCCGACGCACGGGGCCGAACATTTGCCGATATACCCCAGAAGGCACGGCCGGCCGATTTGGCGCGAACGGTTGAATACACCTTTGGAACAACTACGAACCGGGAACACCCGGAGCAATTGGTCGAGCGTTTCGCGAATCGCCCACGCATGGGCATAGGGCCCGAAATATCGAACGCCGCGCCGTTTCGCCCCGCGCATCACCAGAACGCGCGGATACTCCTCGTTCAAGGTGACTGCCAGGTACGGATAGGACTTGTCGTCGCGGTAGCGGACGTTGAAGCGGGGATCGAACTCCTTGATCCAGGAGTATTCCAGCTGCAGCGCCTCGACCTCGGTGCGCACGACGGTCCACTCGACCTTGGCGGCCGCGGTGACCATGGCCAGGGTGCGCGGATGCAGAGCCGAGAGGTCCTGGAAGTACGACGATAGCCGTGCACGCAAGCTCTTGGCCTTGCCAACGTAGAGAACACGGCCGCTCGAATCGCTGAAACGGTAGACACCCGGCTCGACCGGGATGGACCCGGGCGCCGGGCGGTACGTCGACGGGTCGGCCACGCCTCCAAGCCTATGCAACGGCACCGACACCGGCTCATCGCCGGCCGCCGGGCCGACGTGTCCGGGCGCAGCCCGCTCCCCCGCGCGACGACCGGCTCGACATCAGCCACGGCGAAGTTCGCCGGTGTCGAACCGGGCACAATCCGCATTTTTCAACCGGGGTGTCGACGGCAAACATTCGAACAATACGGATTCGACTGCTGGCCCGGCGCCGTCAGAACTATCTTTTGCCCTGCACGCAATGAATCTTGGAGGCCTGATGGGTGCAATGATCAAGACAGACGTGGACTTCGTCGATGAACTCACCGACTCGTTCACCGAGCTCGGTTCCGACATCGGAGACTTCGTACCGCGACTCGTCGTCGCACTTCTACTGCTACTCGTCGGCCATTGGATCGCCAAACTCATTCGACGAATCCTCGTCGCAGCACTGGAGAAACTCGGTGCCGGCCGGCTGACCGAGGCGACCGGCTTGGAGCGGCCGCTGCAGCAGGCCGGGACGTCCGGGGTGCAGCTGATCGGGCAGGTCGTGTACTTCCTGATCTTCGTCGTCTTCATCCAGATCGCCGCCGAGGTGCTCGGCATCGAGCAGCTGACCTCGATGCTCAACGAGCTCATCGCCTACATTCCGCTGATCGCCGTCGCGCTGCTCGTGCTGTTCATCGCCGCGGCCATCGCCGACTGGGCCGCGCGAGTGGTCCGGCCCTTCGCCGAGAGCCGCAACATGGGCTGGATCAGCACGGCCATCCGCGTCGGCGTGCTCGTCATCGGTGTCCTCGCCGCGCTCGACACGCTGAACTTCGCCCCGTCGGTGACAGCGAAGATCGAGAACACGCTCCTGCAGTACCTGCCCCTGGCGGTGCTCGTGGCCGGGACGATCGCCTTCGGAGTCGGCGGGATCAAGACCGCGCAGCAGTGGTGGGCCAAGCTCGCTCCTCGCCCGGACGACGGCGCCCCGAGTGCGCCGACCACCCCGGGTACCCCGGGCACCCCGGCCGGCGGATACGGAGCCGGCGGGCAGGAGCCGCCGGAGTCGCCGACCTCGTTCTGACGACGGTGCCTTTCGGGCCGGGTGCACAGGTGCGCCCGGCCCGAAATCGTCGCGAACCGCCGTCGCCCGGTTGGGCAGCAGGTACGCTGCCCAACCGTGAACGGCAAGGATCAGCACCCGCCGCGTCCCCTTGTGCTGCTCGCCGACGACGAGCCCGACGTCCTGGACGCTGTCGAGCCGTTTCTCACCCGCAGTGGTTTCGACGTCATCACGGCCACCGACGGCTTGCTCGCGCTGGACGAGGTGGACCGCCGGGCCCCGGACGTGTGCGTCCTCGACATCCTGATGCCCGGCGCCGACGGCCGTGAAGTACTGCGGCGGCTGCGTAAGCGCGACGACTGGGTGCCGGTGCTGCTGCTCACCCAGGTCGGCGAGGCGGTCGAGCGCGCCATGGCCCTGGAGGAAGGCGCGGACGACTATCTGAACAAGCCGTTCGATCCGCACGAGCTGGTCGCGCGTATCCGTGCGGTCCTGCGGCGCTCCGGCGCCGGGCGCGGCTCGTTGGCCACAGCGTCGGTGCTGTGCAGCGGAGAGCTGCGCCTGGACCGCGTCGGCCGGCGCGCCACCTTCGGGCGGCGCGAGCTCACCCTCACGCCGAAGGCTTTCACGTTGCTCGAGTACCTCATGGTCCATCCGGACGAGGCGCTGTCCAGAGAGCGACTGCTCGGCGTGCTGTGGGGTTTCGCCGATGCCGTCGGCACCCGCGCGGTCGACAACCGCATCGCCGAGGTGCGGCGTGCACTCGGGGACGACGCCACCGACCCGCGCTGGATCGTCACGGTGCCGGGTGCGGGCTACCGCTTCGCCGCTGACGTGTCGCCACCGGTCGGGCGGTCCTGATCATGGATCGCACCGTCTACTTCACGACGTCGGTCCCCGCGGCGATCGCCATGGTGGTGCTCGCGGTCGTGGTGATCTTCGGCGCGGTGGTCGCGGCCCGCCGCAGCCGCGACCGTGCCGCAGCCCGGGCCCACGCCGAAGCCACCGACGCCGCGGCCACCGCGCGGGCGCGGCTGCTGACCCGGCTCGATCACGAACTGAAGAACCCGCTCACCGCGTTGCAGACGGCCGCGGCGTCCACCCAGCAGCTCGTCACCGCTGAGCATGACGAGCGGCCCGACGTGGAGGCGGCCATCGCCGCCATCGGCACGTCGTCCCGGCGGATCGCCAGGCTGCTGGCCGACCTGCGCAAGCTCACCGACATCGAGACCCGCGACATCGACCGTCGCCCCGTCGACGTCGCAGCGTTGATCGACGTCGTCGTCGACGACGCCGGGACGGCACCCGGAGCCGACGAGCGCACCATCACCACGTCGGTCCCCCGCGCACCCTGGCCGATCCCGAAGGTGCTGGGCGACGAAGACCTCCTGCACACCGCCGTCCTCAACCTCCTCACCAACGCGATCAAGTACTCGACGCCCGGGGACACCATCGAGGTACGCGCCAGTGACGTGAACGGGGCCTGGGTGGCCGTGGACGTCGCTGACACCGGCCGCGGCATCCCCGACGACGAACACGAGGGGGTCTGGGACGAGTTGTCCCGGGGCGCCGACGTTCGCGCCATCCCTGGCAGCGGCATGGGACTCGCGCTGGTGCGGGCCATCGTGCACCGGCACGACGGGTCGGTGGAACTGCGCAGCCGCCCCGGCGAGGGGACCTCGGTGCGCCTGCTGATCCCAGCCATCGACCGGAGCGGGTGATCGCCGACGACGGTGCCGAGATCGGTGCGCCGTGTCGCGGATCTGCGACATCGCTGCGGCCACCGTGACATGCACCGTTCCTAGCGTGTGGGTCATACGAGAAGCACGGCTCACATCGCCACCGTGCATCCGGTGACCAGCAAAGGAGCAGATCCATCATGAGGAATTCGCGTATCCGCCGCTCGTCCGTCGCCGTCGTCGCCGCCACCTGTGTCTTCGGTCTGGGCGCCTGCAGCGTGGGACTCGAAGACGAGACCGACGCCGCGGCGACGCAGTCCCAGGAGGCCACCGACCCGGCTCCCACCGGCGAGCCCGACGACGAGTCGAGCACACCGCCGGAGGAGACTGTCGGCTCCCCGGCCGATGAGCCCGACAGCCAGCCCGACAGCGAGCCCGAGAACGAGACCGATGACGCCGACGACGCCTTCGATCCCGACCCGGCCGGTATCGCCGAAGGGCTGACGATCAAAGCTCGGCCTCAGGGTGGTCAGGTCACCGCTGAAGGGGCCTACGACTGCGGCGGCCAACCGGTCACCGTCGCGTCCACGCTGGAGGCCGTCGTCCTCACCGGGGACTGCCCGGAGCTGAGCGTGCAAGGCGCCGAGTCGAGCGTGTTGGTGGCCTCCGACGTGCCGACCGAGCTCGCGGTCAACGCCCACTCGGTCAACGTCCTGCTGAACATCGCGGCCGATGTGAACGTCCGCGGTGAATCGAACCAACTCGGCTTCGCCCGAGCCGACTCGGTCACCGTCGCCGGCAGCGGCAACGAGCTGGCCTTCGACAACACCGGCTCCGTCACGATCGAAGCAGCGGGACAAGAGAACAAGGTCGTCTTCCTCGAGGCCGGGAGCATCACCGTGGCCGGCGACGCGAACGGGGTGGGGTACCGGTCCGGACCGCCGCCGGTGGACAACGGCGTCGGCAATGAGTTCATCAGTGGCCAGCAGGCCGGCGAGTACGTGGCCGATGTACTCGCAGAGCTGGAGAGCACGTTCGTCGAGCTCACCGAGTCGCTGCCCGCCTGAGGCGGGCCGAGACAGCGCCGTGGTGCGGCCCCGGTTCGACCGGGGCCGCACCTTCGGCTGCGCTCACTCGCTTTTGATGATGTCCGTGCCGTCGACGGTGATGGCCACCTCAGGCAGCGGAGCCGTAGCCGGTCCGGCTTGCACCGAGCCGTCGGCAGCGGAGAACCGACTGCCGTGACACGGGCACTCGATCTGCCCGTCAGCCACGGCTGTGACCGAGCAACCTTGGTGAGTGCAGATGCTGCTGAAGGCGCGGAACTCTCCAGCGGTCGGCTGGACCACGACCATGCTGTGCGCATTGACGACCACGCCGCCGCCCACCGGCACCTCGGAGGTCGTCGCCACGGCCTCCCCGGCCGCGCCGTCGCTCGGCTCGGCCGGCTCGCTCGGCTGGCCGCGCTCAGTCGGTTCGTCAGCCGCCGACGGCGACGCCGCACCGTCGTTCTGTGCACCCGCGCCGGAGTCGTCGTCGCTGCAGCCGGCCAGAAGCCCTGCGACCCCGAGCGCGCCGAGTCCCATCAATGCGGTGCGTCGATCCACGTCGATGCCCGCGCGGACATCGTGCTGGCCGATCGCTGTCGATGCCGGATCATGGTGGTCCATCGCGCGCCCTCCCCGGTCGCCTCCGAGGCGACCACAGTGACGACGGACCTCGCCGCCGAATGCCGCCGGCCTCGTGATGACAACTACGCGCTGCGTACCCCGAATGGATTGCGCCACCCGGCCTTGAATCGACCCGTTTCGACCCGTTTCTGACCGCGCCTTGTGTCGTCGCCGCTGGTTGCGAGATCATCGGCCATGCTCTCCGCCTCCGAGGCCGACGAGAATCCGCTGGTCGTCGCGGTTCCGCAGCTGGTGGGCCGCGACCGGGAAATCGCCGCGCTCACCGATGCGCTGGCTCGTCCACCCGCGTTGGTGTTGATCGAAGGCGAAGCCGGCATCGGCAAGAGCCGCCTGCTGCACGAAGTACTGGCCGCGGCAGCACCGTCGACTCGCCACGCCCTGCGGGCCGTCTGCCCGCCGCTGCGTGAATCCCTGACTCTCGGGCCGGTGGTCGATGCGCTGCACGTGGCCAGACCCAGCGTTGCCGGCATCGGGCTGACCGACCTGGCCGGTGCACTGCGACCGTTGTTCCCCGAATGGTCCGACGACCTGCCGCCGTCGCCGGACCCGCTCGACGACGCCAAAGCCGCGCGCCATCGGCTTTTCCGTGCACTCGCGGAGTTGATCGACGCGATCGCCGTGGACGTGCTCGTCATCGAGGACGCGCACTGGGCCGACGAGGTGACGCTGGAGTTCCTGCTGTTCCTGGCCTCTCGGCAACACGCCCCCGCGATGAACGTCGTGGTGACCTATCGGCCCGATGAAGTCGACGACCAGTCGCTGCTGCTGCGCTTGTCGTCGCGCCCGCCGGCCCGCGGCGCCTTGGTGCGGATCGCGCTGTCCCCGCTCGACCAGGACGACACCGCGACGCTCGTGTCGAGCATGTTGGACGGCAAGCCGATGTCGGCGGAGTTCGCCGCGTTCATGCACGAACGCACCGATGGCGTGCCATTGGCCGTGGAGGAGTCGGTCCGGCTGCTGTGCGACCGCGCTGACGTGGTCTTCCGTGGCGGCGAATGGGTGCGGTTGAGCCTCAGCGAGTTGCAGGTCCCGCCCACGGTGCGAGACTCCGCGCGGGAACGGGTCGGGCGCCTGGGGCCCGCGGCCCAGCGCGTCCTGGACGCCGCGGCGACGCTGGTCGAGCCGTCCAGCGAAACAGTCCTCGGTGCGACCACCGGGCTGGGGCCGCAGGAGTTCAAAGCCGGCCTGTCCGAGGCGGCCAACGCCGGCCTGCTCGACGCCGACGAGCGTGGCCGGTGGCGGTTCCGGCACGTGCTGA
>NZ_DAHVSH010000014.1:0-11468 GCF_027324685.1 Haloactinopolyspora sp. | reverse complement strand
GTTGGCCAGCCCGGTGCCGCGCGTGTTGTGGAAGTGCAGGCCCAACGGCAGCTGCGGAAAGGCCGACCGGGTCGCACCGACCAGATGCGTGACCCGGCTCGGCGTGGCCATCCCGGTCGTGTCCCCGTAGGCCAGCGAATCCACACCAGCCTCGACCCCGCGCCGCACCACCGACACCACCCGCTCGACGGGCACGTCGCCCTCGTACGGGCAGCCCCAGGCGGTGGACACGATCAGCTGGAGGGTTCCACCCCCGGCATGGACGAGGTCGGCCAGCGCAGGCAGGTCGTCGAGTGACTGCTCGGTGGAGCGGTTGAGATTGGCACGATTGTGCGTGTCGGAGGCCGACACGACGACTTCCAGGTCGGTGAACCCGGCCGCCAGCGCCCGCTCGGCGCCCTTGAGGTTCGGGACCAGCGCGGAGTAGCGGACGTCCGGGTTCGGCGTCGCCTGGCGCCAGACGTCGTCGGCGTCGGCCATCTGCGGAATAGCCCGCGGATGCACGAACGACACCGCTTCGATGCGCCGCAGCCCGGTGCGTGACAACGCATCGAGCAGGTCGACCTTGCTCGCCGTCGGGATGGGGTCCTCGCTCTGCAGGCCGTCCCGAGGTCCGACCTCGCGCAAGCTCACCTGCTGGGGCAAGTCAGTCATCGTCATTCACCGGGCCAATCCGGGCCCCTCTTCTCATTGAACGCCGCAACGCCCTCTTTTCTATCCCCGCTGAACGCCGTGGCCCGCCAGGCCGCGTCTTCGATCTCGAGCCCTGCCGCCAGCGCCGCGTCGGCCCCCAGCCGCATCGCCTTCTTGGCCTGGCGCACACCGACCGGCGAATGCGCTGCTACCGTCGCCGCCAGCTCGACCGCGACCTCACGCGCACGCCCGGCCTCGACCAGCCGGTCGACCACGCCGAGCCGGTACGCCTCGGGCCCGTCGATCCTGCGGGCGGTGAACACGAGGTCGGCGGCCCGCCCCCAGCCGATGCGCCGGGTCAGCAGTTGGGTGCCGCCGCCACCGGGGATGACGCCGACCGACACCTCGGGCAGCCCCAGCGTGACGGTCTCGTCGGCGACGATCAGGTCGCAGGACAACGCCAGCTCGAGGCCACCGCCGAGCGCGAAGCCGTGAACCGCGGCCACCGTGGGAACGGGCAGATCGAGGATCCCGGTGAACGCCGCCCGAAAGACCGGACGCTGCCGGCGCAGGCCGTCGTCGTCGAGCGTGTGGCGTTCCTTGAGGTCGGCGCCTACGCAGAAGGCTCGCGGCGCCGTGGACGACAGCACGACGGCGCGCACCGACGCGTCTGTTGCCAGGCTCGCGGTTGCCTCGCGAATCGCCTGCGCATGTGCCGTGGACAGCGCGTTCAGCGCCTCGGGCCGACCGAGGCGCAGCTCGGCCACACCGGTGGCGACATCGAGTCGCTCGATCGTCACGTTCACCACGTCCGCAGCGTACGGCACGGATGTACCGGTCTGGACGTCCGGCCGAATCCGGCAGACCCGGATAACGAACGCATAACAGCACACCTTGCAACGCTTGACACCGTGAGTCAGGAACGGTGTCGTGCCGTGAGAGCGCTCTCACACCATCGTCCACCGAGGAGCCGTCTCATGACCGAGATCCGTCCCAGGCACCGCCGGAGACTCACCGCCCCAGCGGCCGTCGCCGTGTGTACCGCACTCGTCGGCACATCCGCTCTGCTCACCCAGGCGACGGCGTCGCCGGCCGAGCAGGTGCCGGTGGGCGCCGGAAGCTACACCACCGAGCTCCCACCCGGCGCCAGCGGACCGAGCGACGTGACCGGCGCACCGGTCACCCCGAAGGTCACCCCGGATTTCGATCAGCCGGTGACGACGAACGAATGGTGGTCGTCGCTGATCTTCCAGCGGTACCCGGACAACCCGTACGGCGAGAACCTGCACGCCCATCCGATGACGTTCAAAGCGCAAGCCTCGGGGATGGAGATCGGGCACAGCCCGACGCACCAGATCGTCGGCGAGGCCAACAAATACGAGTACGGCCACAGCGCCGACCTCGTCCTCGGCGTCGAAGGGCTGAACGCGCCCAGCGCACGCGTGGCCGGCTACGGCGACTGGACCGTCACCGCGGAGCTCGCCGACGGCACCCGCACGCTCCGCACCACCATCGGCCAGGGGCTGCCCTTCGCCTACGCCGACGTCAGCGGCGCAGCGGCCACCGCACAGTTCACCTCGGCGCCACAGGTGTGGCACGACGACGGCGCCATCGTCGGCGTCACGGTCGGCGACTCGCACTACGCGCTGTTCGCCCCGTCAAGCATCAGCTGGCAGCACTCGGGTTCCACGTTCACCGCTGCGGGAGCAGAGTACGTCTCGGTGGCCCTGCTGCCCGAACCCGCCGACCTCGCGACGTTCGCCCCGTACGCACACTCGTTCGTCACCGGCAGCGAGCTGACCTACGACTACGACCCGGAGGCGGCCACGCTCACCAGCACCTACGCCGTCACGACCGAAGCGCGCGAAGGCTCGCAGACCGGCACCCTGCTCGCGCTCTACCCGCACCACTGGAAAGAGACCACGACCGAGCTGACCGACCTGCGCTACGCCTCGCCGCGCGGGCCGATGCGCGTCGTCGACGGCGACCGGTTCGTCACCGAACTCACCACCCAGGGCATCCTGCCCAGCCTGCCCACGGTCGACGAAGCCGATCACGACCGGCTGCGCAGCATGATCGATGCCGAGATCAACGCCGACGACCCGTGGAAGGGTGCCGTCGACACCTACTGGACCGGCAAAGCACTCGGCCGGCTCGCCCAGCTCGTCCCGATCGCCGACTCCATCGGCTACACCGCGGGCCGCGACGCCCTGCTCGACCTGCTGAAGTCGCGGCTGGAGAACTGGCTCACCGCGGACGGCGCGGGTGACGACGCGCAGTTCTACTACGACGCCACGTGGGACACCCTCATCGGCTATCCGTCCAGCTTCGGCGCCGACCAGGAGCTCAACGACCACGATTTCCACTACGGCTACTTCGTCACCGCGGCGGCGACCATCGCCCGCTACGACCGCTCGTGGATCGCCGACGAGCAGTGGGGCGACATGATCACCACGGTGCTCACCGACGCGAACAACCCCGACCGCGACGACCAGCGCTTCCCGTGGCTGCGCTCGTTCTCCGCCTACGCCGGGCACGGTTGGGCCTCCGGACACGCGGGCTTCGCGGCGGGCAACAACCAGGAGTCGTCGTCGGAGGCGATGCATTTCGCCGCCAGCACGGCCGTGCTCGGGTCGATCATGGGCAACGAGCAGATTCGCGACCTCGGCGTGTACATGCACACCACGCAGGCCTCGGCAATGAGCCGGTACTGGCAGAACTCCGACGGCGACGCCTTCCCCGACGACTTCGCCCACGACGTCGTCGGCATGGTGTGGGGCGACGGCGGAGACTATCGGATCTGGTGGGACGGCACCGACGAGGAGCACTACGGCATCAACTACCTGCCCATCACGGCCGGTTCGCTCTACCTGGGCTACGACCCCGCCCATGCCGCCGCGATGTACGCGTCGCTGGTCGACCGGCTCGGCCGCGAGCCCGAGACCTGGCGCGAGATCCACTGGGCCCAGCGCGCGCTGTCCGACGGTGACGCCGCCCTGGCCGCTTTCGAAGCCCAGTGGCAGAGCTACGAGCCCGAATCGGGCTCGTCGAAGGCGCACACCTACCAGTGGGTGTCGACGCTGGCCGCGCTCGGGCAGGTGGACACCAGCGTGACCGCCGACAGTGCGCATTACGCCGTGTTCGTCGACGGCGGCGAACGCACGCACGTGGCCTTCAATCCCGGCACCGCGCCGCGCACGGTGACCTTCTCCGATGGGGTGAGCCTCACCGTCGAGCCGGGACAGCTCGCCACGTCCTGACGTTCTACTTACCCAGCGGCGCCGATCTCCTTGGCGGCTTCGCTGATGTCCTTGGGCGTGTCGATGGCTCGCCAGTAGCTCTCGATCGGGAATCCAGCCAGGCGTCGCTGTCTGGCCAGCGACGGGAACGTCGTGCGCTCGTGGTCCCCGACGTCGGGCAGAAGGTCGAGGATCTCGCCGGCGAAGACGTAGATGCCGCCATTGATCGGGTAGGGCGACGGCGGCGCCTCCACGAAGTCGATGATGCGCCCGTACTCGTCCAGATCGACCACGCCCCACGGCATCCGCGGCCGGGCCAGCGCGATGGTGGCCACCGCGAGCCGCTCCGCATGGTGCGCGGCCATCGCCTGCAGGTCGAAGCGTGTCCAGATGTCGCTGTTGAGGGCGTACCAAGGCTGTCCCTGCTCCGGCAGGTGCCGCCCGGCGTACTTCAACCCGCCGCCACGGCCCAGCGGCTCGTCCTCGACGACGACCTCCACCCGCAGCGGCTGCTCGGTCGACTCCAGATGTTCAGCCAGGACGTCACTGAGATGCCCGGCGGACACGATGACGTCGCTCACACCGGCTTCGGCCAGCCACTCGATCTGATGGTCGATGATGCAGCGACCACCGATCTCGATCATCGCCTTGGGAATGGTGTCGGTGTAGGGCCGCAGCCGTGACCCCTGCCCTCCGGCCAGGATCACCGCCTGCCGTACCGCTGGTGCGCTCGCCATGCCGCGGACCCTACCGGAGCGTCCCGCGGCGGCCGCATCAGCGGCGCACGCTCACCGTGTACGCCCGGACCGCACCGAACCCGCGGACGGTACGCGGCGGCAGGGCGCGCAACGCGAAGGAGGGATCGTCGGAGAGCTCGTCGGCCGTGGTCTCGTCGACCAGGACGGTGTTGCGCTGGGCCAAGGCGGTCAGCCGGGCCGCGAGATTGGTCGGCGTGCCGAACACGTCGCCGAGGCGGGCGACGACCTGACCGGTCGCGATGCCCACGCGGATGTCCGGCAGGTCGGGATTGGCGCCGATCTCTTCGACCAGCCGGCACCCGATGGTCGCGGCGGTCTCCGGCTTGTCGGCGACGAAGACCACCTCGTCACCGAGCGTCTTCACCACCCGTCCGCCGTTGCCGAAGATGACGTCGTTGGTGGTCGCCTCGAACTGCTCGACCAGCTCGCCGAGCTCCTCCACGCTTAACCCACGGGACAGCCGGGTGAACGAGACCAGGTCGGCGAAACCGACCGAACCCGGGGCGGTGAGCAGTGGCGTCTCGCCGATCTGGCCGATCGCGACGAGCCGGTTCACCGACGCCGCCAGCTTGCGCCGCCACGTATAGATGAGCAGCCGCTCGAACTCCGGCAGCAGCTTCTGCGCCACCAGGTAGGCCGACGTCAGCCGGCTTCCGGTGCCGCGCGAGCCGGCTTCGGCCTCCTCGACGATCTCGGCCAGCGTCTCGACGTGCCACTCCGCCAGCCGACCGGTCATCCGGCCGAGTGCGCGGACCATCTGGATCGCGGTGGGCTCCTCCACCACGCCGTCGCGGACCAGTTCGACCACCGCCCGCAGCGCCTCCATGTCCCACACGGTGAACGCCTGCTCATCGCCGACGTCGGGGAACCCGAACGCCCGCCAGTACCGTGCCACCTCGGCCACGCTCATGCCGGCACCCTCGGCGATCTGCTCGCGGGTGTAGCGGCGCGACGCCCCGAGCAGGAGCCGCTCCAGTTCGTCCGGCGTGGGACGGCGCGACGGATCAGGCGGTAGTGTCACTCGGCCTCATCGGACTCACGGCCGCTCGACCTCGTCGTTGACCTCGCGGACCAGCTCGCTCAACCGCAGCTGGACCTCCTGAACCCGCGGCACGTCGTTCAGCCGCACCTGGCCCTGCTCACTGGCGGCGGAGACCACGAGCGTGCCGCAGCGCAGGATGCGGTCGTTCAGCTGCATCTCGTAGGCGACGTCGTTGATGACCCGCAGCGGGATGTCGCGCCCGGTCCGGGTGATGATGCCGCGGCGAGTGAGCAGCCGTTCGCTGGTCACGGTGTAGGTGGTGGTCAGCCACGTCAGGAACGGCCAGACGACCCAGCAGACGAACACGACCACGCCGACGATCAGGATCGCCCAGCGTCCGACTGTGCCGATGGTCTCGTCGGCCGGCAGCGCCCTCAGCCCGAAGCCGATCCCCACGGCGAGCAGCAGCAACACCAAGACCGGCAGCAGCAGCGCCTTGACGTGCGTGCGCAAATGGAAGATGACCTGCTCGTCGTCACTGAGGTGCTTCTCGGAAAAGCCCATGGTCAGCATCCTGACACGGGTGGGCCCTGGTGTCGGGCATCTCGCCGGGGCCGCAGGTGGACGATATCGCCGGCGCCGACCGCGGTCGTGGTCTGGCCGGTGTCGATGACCAGGCGTCCGGCGTCGTCGATGGAGACGGCCTGGCCGACGACCTCGCCGCCGTTGGGCAACTCGGCTCGCACGTGCCGCCCGAGCGTGTCGCAGCTTCGCCTGTACGCCGCCGCGAGGAAGTCGGAGGGATCGCCCTGCGCCTGACGCCAGGCGTTGTACCGGCGGCTGAGCCGTTCGCCGAACTCGGCGACCACGACGTCACGCGGCACCGCCCGGCCGACGGCCAGCTGAAGCGACGTGGCGCCCGGCTCCAGCGCGTCGTGGTCCTGGGTGAGGTTGATGCCCACCCCGACGACGGCGGCCGGCCCGGCCTCAGCGCCGTCGTCGCCGTCGACCCGCTCCACCAGGATGCCGGCGAGTTTTCGCCCGGAGACCAGCACGTCGTTCGGCCACTTGAGGACCGCACGCGCCCCGGCAGCGCCCTCGAGCGCCTCGACCGCGGCGACGCCCACCAGCAGCGGCAGCCACGGCCAACGCTCCAGCGGCACGCCCGTCGGCCGGAGCAGGAACGACATGGCCACGGCCTGACCGGCCGGCGTGTCCCAGGTGCGGTCCAGCCGCCCTCGACCGGTCTGTTGATGATCGGCGACCAGGACCAGGCCTTCGGCGGCACCCGCACGCGCTGCTGCCGTGACGTCAGCGTTGGTCGACCCGGTGCTCGCGACCCGCCGTATCGTCCACATCGCTTTCTCCTCGATGCTCGACCAAGGTCTCAGCCGGTGTTCTGTAGCCCGGCTGCAACCCCGTTGACACTGATCAACAGCAAGCGCCGGGTTGCGGCCTCATCGGGAGAGCCGGGTTCGAGCTCGGATTCGCGCAGCGCGCCCAACGCACGGACCTGCAGGTAGGACAGTGCGTCGACGTAGGGATTGCGCAGCGCGACGGCTCGGCCGAGCACCTTGCGGTCCTCGAGCAGTCGGCTGTGCCCGGTGACGGCGAGCACCCAGCGGGTGGTGCGGTCGTGCTCGTCCAGAATGCGCTCGGTGAGGTCCGGCCGATGGCCCAGCGCCAGGTAGCGCGCGGCGATGCGGCGGTCGGACTTCGCCAGCGACATCTCGACGTTTTCCAACATGACCGTGAACAACGGCCATTCGCGGTAGGCCCGGCGCAACCGGTCGAGATCGTCGACCGCTTCGAGCGCGGACCCGAGGCCGTACCAGCCCGGCAACGTCACCCGGGTCTGCGACCACGAGAAGACCCAGGGGATGGCCCGGAGGTCCTCCAACGACGACACGCTGAGCCCACGGCGGGCCGGGCGCGAACCCAGCGGTAGCGCGCCCACGGCCTCCAGCGGGGTGACGCGCGCGAACCAGGCCGCGAAGTCTTCGCTGTGCACGAGCGCGTGGTAGGCCTCGCGCGCGGTTTCGTCGAGGCGTTGCGCGACGTCGGCGAACTCCACGGCCGCGGCACTGGCGCGGTCTTCGACCTCGGGGGTGGAAGCGAGCAGCACCGCCGAGGTGACCTGTTCGATGTGCCGGCGAGCGATGGCTTGGTCGCCGTAGCGGGCGAAGATGACCTCGCCTTGTTCGGTCAGTTTGAACCGGCCGTCCACCGAGCCCGGCGCCTGGGCGAGCACGGCGCGGTTGGCCGGCCCGCCGCCGCGGCCCAGCGCGCCTCCGCGCCCGTGGAACATCGTCAAGGTGATGTCGTTGTCGGCGGCCCACGTGGTCAACCGGGCCTGGGCGGCGTAGAGCGCCAGCGTCGCCGACACCGGGCCGACGTCTTTGGCCGAGTCGGAGTAGCCGAGCATGACTTCCATCCGCCGCCCGGTCTCCTCCAGGCGCTCACGGCACTCGGGCAGCTTGAGGACCTCGTCGAGCACGTCGACACAGGCTTCGAGGTCTGCGCCGGTCTCGAACAGCGGGACGACGTCGAGCTCCATCGGGCGACCGTCCACCGCCGTACGAGCCAGCTCGTACACGGCCGCGACGTCGGCTGCGGACTGCGTGAACGACACGACGTAACGACGGCAGGCATCCGGGCCGAACCGAGACTGGATCTGGGCCATCGTCCGGAACGTCGCCAGCACTTCCTCAGTGGCCTCGGAATACTCCGGCGACGGGTCGTGCTGCCCGGCGCTGGTGATCTCGTCCAGAGCCTTGCGGTGCACCGCGCTGTGCTGGCGGACCTCGAGCTCGGCCAGATGAAAGCCGAACGATTCCACCTGCCACACCAGGCCTTGCAGGTCGCCGTAGGCCTGCCGGGCGGCTCCGGCCTCCGCCAGGCTGTCCTGCACCGTGCGCAGGTCACGCAACAGCTCTGCCGCTGAGCCGTAGGCCAGATCGGCATCGCGGCGGCGAGTGGCGCTCACCCTGGCCGCGGCGAACAGGACCGCGATGCGATGCGGCTCGTTCGGGGACCGCGCCGCGATCTCGGCATACAGCTCGGGTTGGGCGGCCTCGGCGTCGTCGAGGATGCGGCGAAGCTCCGTGGACGGCGGTGTGGTGCCGGCGTCGAGCGTCAAGGACTGCCCGACCTGCGTGGCCGCGTTCTCGAGCGCAGCGAGGACGTGGTCGGACTGAATCGCCATGGCCTGGCGGGTGATGGCGGCCGTCACATGCGGGTTGCCGTCCCGGTCGCCACCGATCCACGAGCCGAGCCGGACGAACGCGGGCACGCGCGGAGCGCGCACCGGCGGTGTCTCAGCGAACCCGCCCGACGCGGGGCCGGCATCTGCCGAGCCGGCGTCGGTGCTGCTCAAAGCCATTTCGGTGCGCCGGTAGACCTGCGGGACCACATGGAAGAGCACGTCGTCGAAGGCCGACATCGCGGTGCGGACCTCGTCCAGCGGGCCTGGCCGTTCGGCGCGCAACGGCGCGGTCCGCCACAAGATGTCGATCTGCTCCAGCAGCATCCGCTGCGTCTCGGCATCCTCGGACGCGCCGAGTCGCGGGTCGTCGCGGCGCTCGAGCAGGGCGGCTACCCGGCGGATCGCGGTGACGATGGCCCGCCGCCGTGCCTCGGTCGGATGGGCAGTGAGCACTGGCCGGAACTCGAGCCCGTTCAGCAGGTGTTCGGCCCGCCCCGGCCCGGCCAGCCGCGCGACGTCACGCAGCGCCTTGGCCACGGTGCCGGCCAGCGGCTGATCAGGCTTGTCACCGGCGCGCAGGGACCGCACCCGGTGGTACTCCTCAGCGGCGTTGACCAGGTGGAAGTAGACGGTGAACGCCCGCGCGACCTCC
This sequence comes from Haloactinopolyspora sp., assembly GCF_027324685.1. NCBI lineage: Bacteria > Bacillati > Actinomycetota > Actinomycetes > Jiangellales > Jiangellaceae > Haloactinopolyspora > Haloactinopolyspora sp. The sequence continues at coordinate 1,999 of NZ_DAHVSH010000014.1, read as the reverse complement.
TCGGCTCGCTCCAGCGACCACGACGCCACCAGGTTTTCTGCCTGGACTGCGGCGTCGTCGGCCACCGTCTGGTCTTCGTGGTGCGAGGCGATGGTCAGCTCCCGCAACCGTTCGACGTCGGCCAGCAGCCCCGGTCCGCCGTACTCACGCAACACGGCGCCCAGAGCGTCGCCGAGCTGACGGACGTCGGCGCGCAACCGCTCGGGCATTTCGAAGCGGGCGGCCTCGCGGGAACCGGTCGCAGGAGAACGCATGCGCTCAGGGTAATAACCCCTACGCCGGCCCGAAGCGGCACACCACTCTGCGAGACCGTGGTTTCGCGCCGCGGATGTCGCCGCGTCGCCGGACCGGCACGTGTGCTCTAGCCTGCTAAACGTTCAGCCGACGAAGGGACGAGATGAGCACCAGCCAGGAGGGTCCGGACATCCGCACCACCGCGGGCAAGCTCGCCGACCTGCGCCAGCGTAGCGACGAGGCCCTGCACGCGGGCTCGGCCCGAGCGGTCGAGAAGCAGCACGCGCGCGGCAAGAAGACCGCCCGCGAGCGCATCGACATGCTGGTGGACCAGGGATCCTTCGTCGAGTTCGACGAGCTGGCCCGGCACCGCTCCACGGCGTTCGGCATGGACGCGAACCGCCCCTACGGCGACGGCGTCATCACCGGCTTCGCCACCGTCGACGGCCGCCAGGTCGCCGTGTTCAGCCAGGACTTCACCGTCTTCGGTGGCAGCCTCGGCGAGGTGTACGGCACGAAGATCGTGAAGGTCATGGAGTTCGCGCTGAAGACCGGCTGCCCCCTGATCGGCATCAACGAAGGCAGCGGCGCGCGGATCCAGGAAGGCGTCGTGTCGCTGGGCTTGTACGGCGAGATCTTCCGCGCCAACACCCTGGCCTCCGGTGTCATCCCGCAGATCTCGCTGATCATGGGCGCGGCGGCCGGCGGGCATGTCTACTCACCGGCTCTCACCGACTTCACCATCATGGTCGACCAGACCTCGCAGATGTTCATCACCGGCCCGGACGTGATCAAGACCGTCACCGGCGAGGACGTCACGATGGAGGAGCTGGGCGGCGCGCACACGCACAACACCCGCAGCGGCAATGCCCACTACATGGCCTCCGACGAGGAGGACGCCATCGACTACGTCAAGGCGCTGCTGTCCTATCTGCCGCAGAACTACCTCGACCCCACACCCGCGTTCGACGACACCGCCGCGCGACCGGACCTCACCGCCGACGATCTCGCCCTGGACACCCTCGTCCCGGACAGCGACAACCAGCCTTACGACATGCACCGGGTGATCGAGGCCGTCGTCGACAAGGCCGGCGACGCAGCCGATTTCCTGGAAGTCCAGCCTTTGTTCGCCACCAACATGATCATCGGGTTCGGCCGGGTCGACGGGCGCGCCGTGGGCATCGTCGCCAACCAGCCGATGCACTTGGCGGGCACGCTGGACATCGATGCGTCGGAGAAGGCCGCGCGCTTCGTCCGGACCTGCGACGCCTTCAACATCCCGATCCTGACCTTCGTGGACGTGCCCGGGTTCCTGCCGGGCACCGACCAGGAACTCAGCGGCATCATCCGGCGCGGAGCGAAGCTGATCTTCGCCTACGCCGAGGCGACCGTGCCGTTGGTGACGATCATCACGCGTAAGGCCTACGGCGGCGCCTACGACGTCATGGGCTCCAAACATCTCGGCGCCGACATCAATCTCGCCTGGCCGACCGCCCAGATCGCGGTCATGGGTGCCCAGGGCGCAGTGAACATCCTGTACCGGCGCGACATCGCCGAGGCGGCCGACCCGGAGGCCCGCCGGGCCGAACTGGTCACCGAGTACGAGGACACCTTCGCCAACCCGTACACCGCGGCCGAACGCGGCTACGTCGACGCCGTCATCATCCCGTCGCGCACCCGGCTGTCGATCACGCAGGCGCTGCGCGCGCTGCAGACCAAACGCGAGACCCTGCCGCCGAAGAAGCACGGCAACATCCCGCTGTAG
>NZ_DAHVSH010000005.1:0-11319 GCF_027324685.1 Haloactinopolyspora sp. | reverse complement strand
GATCGTCGTGCGGGAATGTGCGGGTTATAGCGGCATTTTCGACCACGACGATCATCACGACCGCCGGGAACCGGCCGTGGAGCCCACGACGATCACCACGACCGCCGCGCGGGCAACCCTCGAGAACGTGTGGCTCCAGGTTAGAGCTCGCGGCGCAGGACCGGGATCACGCCTCCGGTGAGCACCATGTCGATCTGACGGGGCGACAACCGATGGCGCAGTTCGACGGTCCGGTCGCCGACTCGCGCCTGCAGCGCCCGCCCGCCCTGCAGGCTCTCGTGCACGCCGTTCAACTCGAGGGTGTCGCCGGGGCCGAGCGTGTCGTAGTCGGCCGGGTCGGCGAACTCCAGAGCCAGGACGCCGAAGTTGGCGAGGTTCTGCCAGTGGATACGCGCGAACGACTTGGCCACGACGACTCGCAACCCGAGGTAGCGCGGGGTGATGACCGCGTGCTCTCGCGACGAGCCCTGACCGTAGTTGTCCCCGCCGATCACGACGTGGTCGCCGAGGGAGGCCGCGCGTTCGGAGTACGTCGGGTCCACCGGCCGGAAGGTGAACTTCGCCAGTTCCGGGATGTTGGAGCGGAAGGGCAAGGCTGCCGCACCGGCCGGGGAGATCTCATCGGTCGAGAGGTTGTCGCCGACCTTGAGCGCGACCGGCAGCTGCATCGCGTCCGGAACCCCGTCGAAGTCGGGCAGTGTGGAGATGTTCGGCGTCTTGACCAGCTCGATCTTCGCGGATTCCTCCGGCGGCAGCGGTGGAACCAGCATCGAGGTGTTGATGCTGTGCCTGGTCGGCAGGTCGAGGACCGGGTAGTCGACGCCGTACTTCTCCGCCCACGCGCGGGGGTCGGTGATGACCCCGGTCAACGCGCTGGCAGCAGCTGTCTCCGGGGAGCAGAGAAAGACCGAGTCGTCCGGCGTGCCACTGCGGCCGGGGAAGTTGCGCGGGAAGGTCCGCAGGCTGTTGGTGTCTTGGGCCGGTGCCTGGCCCATGCCGATGCAGCCCATGCAGCCGGTCTGGTGCAATCGGGCGCCTGCGCCGAGCAAGTCGAACGTGGCACCCATCCTGGTCATGTCTTCGAAGATCTGCCGCGACGACGGGTTGACGTCGAAGCTGACCGACGCGTCGCTCTGCCTGCCTTTCACCATCGCCGCAGCGATCGCGAAGTCACGCAGGCCGGGGTTGGCGCTGGAGCCGATGACCACCTGGCTGATGTCCGTGCCGGCGACCTCGGAAACCGGCACGACGTTGCCCGGCGAGGTGGGCTTGGCGATCAACGGCTCGAGAGTCGAAAGATCGATGTGATCATGGAGGTCGTACGTCGCATCATCGTCGGCCAGCAGTTCGGTGAAGTCGTCTTCGCGGTCTTCAGCCCGCAGGAACTGCCGGACGGCGTCGTCGGCGGGGAAGACCGTGGTGGTGGCGCCGAGCTCGGCGCCCATGTTCGCGATCACGTGCCGGTCCATGGCCGACAGATGGGCGAGGCCGGGGCCGTGATACTCGATGATCCGGTTCAGCCCGCCTTTGACGTCGTGCCGCCGCAGCATCTCGAGGATCACGTCCTTGGCCGACACCCACGGCGGTAGCTCACCGGTGAGTTCGACACCCCAGACTTCGGGCATCGTCACGTAGAGCGGCTCGCCGGCGATCGCCATCGCCACTTCGACCCCGCCCACGCCGACCGCGAGCATGCCCAAGCAGCCGGCGGCGCAGGTGTGTGAGTCCGAGCCGGCCATGGTCAGGCCGGGCCGGCCGAAACGCTGCATGTGCGTGGGGTGCGACACGCCGTTGCCGGCTTTGGAGTACCACAGGCCGAAGCGGCGGCACGCACTGTGCAAGAAGGCGTGGTCTTCGGCGTTGCGTTGGTCGGCCTGTAGGAGGTTGTGGTCGACGTACTGCGCGCTCAACTCGGTGCGGGCGCGGTCGAGGTCCATCGCCTCAAGCTCGAGCATGACCATGGTGCCGGTGGCGTCCTGGGTCAGCGTGTGGTCGATCCGAAGCCCGATCTCACTACCGGGCGTGGCCTCACCGGAGACCAGGTGCGACGTGATCAACTTCTGCGTGACGTTCAAGCCCATGCCCTGAACCTACCCGTCGGTCATCGTGATATCCCCCACATCGGAAATGACTGGTAGGCCCAGGGCATCGAGCAAAGCTCACGTCAGGAGTCGCGGATGAGGTCCGCGGCTCGCCAGCCGATCGCCATCGCGGGAGCGGCGGTGTTGCCGGAGACCTGCTGCGGCAGAACCGACACGTCGACCACCCGGAGACCGTCGACCCCACGCACGCGCAGGTCAGGCGTGACGACGTCGTCGTCCTCGGGGCCCATGGCCGCCGACCCGACGGCGTGGTAGATCGTGATCCCGGGGGAGTGGGCGAAGTTGACGACCTGTTCCGGGGTTTGCACGTCCGGGCCGGGGAACTCCTCGAAGGCGATCTCCGAGGCGATGGGTTCCTGAGCGGTCACCTCGCGCAGCTTCTGCACGATGCTGCCCGTGACACGCCGGTCTTCGGCATCGTCGAAGTAGTTGGCGGCGATGATCGGGGCCGCACCTGGACTGGCGCCGCTGATGTGGATGGAACTGTGCGTGTTGGGCCGGATCTGGTAGCCCAGCATGTACAGGCCGGGTTCCTTGGCGACATCGAGGCCGTTGGAGAAGTCCAGTCCGAACGGCACCGCCACCACTTGGATGTCCGGACGGCTCGCGTCCGGGCCGGATCTGATGTGCGCCATCAGGTCATACCCTGCCGTGCCCACGGGGCCCTGGCGGGTCAAGAGGTACCGGGCGCCCTGAGCCAGCTGCTTGGCCTTGGAACTCAACGCCAGGGTGTTGCCGATGGGGCGCTTGAACCGGACTTGAATCGCCACGCCGTGCTGCTCGATCATCCGTTCTCCCACATGGGGACTTTCGACCCGGATCGGGACGCCGGCTCGCCTCAGCACGTCGCCGCGGCCGATACCGGACCGCTCGAGCAAGAGGGGCGTCTCGATCGCGCCGGCGGAGAGGATGACTTCCTTGCGGGCGGTGTACGAGATGAGTCGCCGTCCCGACCTCGCCCTGACACCGATGACGCGCTTGCCGTCGAAGCGCAGGGTGCCCACCGTCGTTCCGGTGGCGATGGTCAGGTTCTTCCGGCCGCGGATCGGCCAGAGGAAGGCGTTCGCGGTGCTCTGGCGGATGCCGTTCTTGATCGTCGACGGCGTGAAGCCGACTTGCTGCTCGTCCTGGGCGTTCAGGTCCTCGACGAACTTCCAGTCCGCACCGGCAGCCGAATCGAGGAACAGGCGCACGGTTTCGTCGTCGGTGTCGGTCGGAACGGTGACGCCCAACGGGCCGCCGGTGCCGCGCATCGCGGAGGCGCCGAGAGAATGGTCCTCCATGGCCAGGAAGGCCGGCAGGATGTTGGTCCAACTCCACTGTGGATTGCCGGCCGCGGCCAGGGCGTCGTAGTCCTCTTGCTGACCGCGTACGTACATCATGCCGTTGACCGCTGTGGATCCGCCGAGCACGCTGCCGCGCAGCCAGGGCTCGACGTACCCCGACGGGAACGGTTTGGCCGAATAGGTCTTGGTCAACGAGTCGGACTTGAGGGTGAAGAAGAACCCCTTGGGGATGTACAGCAGTGGATTCCATCCCTTGCCGCCTCGCTCGATCAGGAGCACAGACGTACGTGGGTCCTCCGACAAGCGGTTCGCCAGCACCGCTCCCGAACCCCCAGCTCCCACGATGATGTAGTCGTACGACCTCTGACCGCCGGACATGGCGAACCGCCTCCTTGAAAATATTGGGTTGTTGATACATCAACAAATGTTTCGGCGATGTTGTTCCCCGAGCCCGCGCACGGCGTCGCCGCGCCGCTGGCGTCAGCACTGGATAAGATTTCGCCATGGCCGACACGCATGACTTGCGTGATCTGGTGCGGTTGCGTCGAGTGCGCGACCGCATCGACCGTGAGTACGACCAGCCGCTGAACGTCGAAGCGCTGGCCCGTGACGCGCACATGTCGGCGGGGCACCTGAGCCGTGAGTTCAAGCGCGCCTACGGTGAGTCGCCGTACTCCTACCTGATGACGCGGCGCATCGAGCGCGCCATGGCGCTACTGCGACGCGGCGACCTCAGCGTCACCGAGGTGTGCTTCGCCGTCGGCTGCTCCTCGCTGGGGACATTCAGCACCCGATTCACCGAGCTGGTGGGGGTGGCACCCAGCGTGTACCGGCGCGAGGCGACCGGCGCCATGGTGGGGATCCCACCCTGCGTGGCCAAACACGTCAGCAGACCGGTCAGGAATCGAGAAGCGCGGGTTCTCCAGCGCGCCTAGCCTCGTCACCATGAACATCACCATTCACAACGCCTACCTGCCGCACAACGACCCGCAGGCCTCGTTGCGCTTCTACCGCGACACGCTGGGCTTCGAGATCCGCAACGACGTCGAGTACGGCGAGCTGCACTGGATCACCGTCGGCCCGCCGAACCAGCCCGACGTGTCCATCGTCTTGCATCCGCCGTTCGCCGACCCGGGCATCACCGACGACGAGCGCCGCACGATCACCGAGATGATGGCCAAGGGCACCTACGCCGGCATCAACCTGGCCACCCCGGAACTCGACGAGACCTTCCAGCGACTGCAAGCCGACGAGGCCGAAGTCGTCCAAGAACCGACCGACCAGCCCTGGGGGATCCGCGACTGCGCGTTTCGCGACCCCGCCGGCAACATGATCCGCATCTTCGAGGTCAGTTGACCCGACGGCTTCGCGCGGTCGCTACCGGGCACCACCGCGCCGCGATTGCAATTCGAAGGCATCGATGACGGTCTGCTGGACCCGGTTGCCGGCGTCGTCGACCGCCTCGGCCCGCAGGCTCACCGTGGTCCCGGCTCCGTGACGCGCCGGGTGAACCAAGACGACCCGATAGGCGCCGTCGCCGGCCACCTGTGCCGTCCGTGCGGGTTGCCAGTGCTCGCCGCTGTCGTAGCTGACCTGCACGTCGAAGCTGTCCACGGCGCTGGGCGGAGCCCCGGGCTGTCGGTACACGTAAACCGTCAGCTGCTGGGCGCCGGGAGCCGGTGCCGTGTTGTCGACGGTCAAGCCCGCGGCGAAGTCCCAACTGAGCTGCAGCAACCGCTCGACGCGACACAGCTTGGGCCCGGGTGGAGCATCGGGTCCGCCTTGGCCCTGGCACTCGAAACCATCCACCGACTCGTCACTGGTGGGATGTTCGGAGGTGAACTCCCACTCCGAGCTGATCTCGGCAGGGTGCGGTGTGTAGGCCGGGTTGACGCGGTGCGTCAACCGGTAGTGCGCCCGCTGCGGGTACTGACTGAGGTCCCACAGGGCGGGAATCGGCGTCGGCAGCTCCGCACCGTCCCGGTAGAGGTGCACCTCGGCATCGCCGGCCAGCGCGGCCCACAGGTAGTTCTCGCCGCTGTGCGTGCCGTCGCTGTACGTGGACTCCGGGAAGACGTACAGGTTCTGGCCGTCCCGGCAGAACACGCAACCGTCGTGGAACGGGAAGACTCCGGCCAGCTCACCGAGGACGGGCAGGCGCAGCGAGCCCAGCCCGGACGGCATGCCCCACGTCGTGCGAATCCGTTCGGCTCGGTCGAAGACCTCGAAGGCCTCCTCGGACTTGTCGTCGGAGATCAGCCCGTCCGGGTTGTCCCGCTCGCTCGGGTGAGCACCGTCCAGCAGCGTCCACCACAGCACATCGTCGGACACCGGCCCGACGTACTCGGTGCGCACCGTCTGCCCGGGCAACCAGGCCCGGGTCGCCACGCTGGCGCCGTCAGGCTCGATCTGGCGCGTGATCCGGTGGATGTCTCTGGGGCGCGAACTGTTGTAGTGCGACTCGACCGTGGCCAGTTCATCGGCCCGCACCTGATAGCGGCCGTCGTCGGGTACCACCGGGTCGGTGAAATGCAGGCGATAGGCCACCGACGGGTCGGTCGCAGTAGACAGCCGCACCGGCACCGGCTCGCCTCCGGTGTACGAGCGCAGCTGCTGCACCTCACCGGGACCGAGGCGCAGCACCGGCAGCGGCGCGCTCGGCTCGCACCCTGCCGGCGCGCCGCCGTCGATGATCGGCGGGCCACACCAGGTGGGTACCCCCACGTCCACGGCGAGCACCGCGCCGACCGCACCGGCCTCGCGCAGCCGCATCAACGTCTCGTGCACCGGCACGCCTGGATTGTTGATACTGAAGCCGTCTTGCCACGTGCGTGTCAGCAGGGCGAGATTGCCGCGGAGGTCCGAACGTTCGACGGCTTCGGCGCTGCCGGACCCGACGTCGACGAGCTGGAGATCACCCTGCACGTCGAGCTTGGGGGCCTGGAAGTAATAGTGCAGGTACGTCGGGTCCACGGTGGGAGCGTCGGCCCCCAACACATCAAGCCGCGTGATGTCGTCGATGGCCTCGATTCCGGTGATGAATCGCGCGGATGCGACGGTGACCGGCTCGGTCGGGGTGACTCTGAGCAGTTGTGCCCCCATCCGGCCATGGTCGGCCGCCCAGCCGATCCGGTAGGAGCCGCCGTAGGTCGTCTCGCGAACCATCGTCTGACTGACGGTGAGCAGCTGGGTCGGCTGCGGGGCGGACAGTCGTAGCGGCACGGCAGCCGTGCCGTCCAGGACGACCTCGTGGTCGGCGCCGCTGACGACCACTTCCGGGTCGACGAGCTCGGTGTGGGCGAACGCGCCGCTCGAGGGGTCGACGTGCAGGAACGACACCGAGATCGCGTACACCCCGTCCGGCACCCAGACGTCGGCGGATGGAACCTGGCGAGCCTCCAGCATGACCGGCTGCTCAGCGTCCACCCGAACGAGCGTCCACAGCGCCCAGTCGGTCATGCGCTCGTTCGGCCACCCCTGCGGCGGTACGGCGGTCAGCCGCAACGTGTGTCCCGGCGGCAAGGGATTGGCCCCGATCGCCGTGCCGAACATCTCTACCCCGGAGTTCGAGTCGAGCACCTGGAACCGCCCGGAGTGCGAGCCGTGCCCGTCCCGGCGTGGCGTGAAGGTGACCTCGACCTGCCCCGAGCCACCACCGGGCACGGTGAGTGTGGCCGGCTCGACAGCGATCTGCGAATCCGCCCCGTCACCGGCGGAATCCTGCAGATGTGCGGCGAGATCGATGGTGGCCGGTGCGTCGGCGTGATTGGTGATCGTCACGGTCGTGGTGACCGGTTCCTCGTGCGGGAAGGCCAGCTGTCCGAAGTCGATGCTGGCCGGGGACATCGTCAGGTCCTGCTCGAGCGCTCGAGCCATGTCGACGCGGCCGGCTCCCTGCTCGTAGCCGGACAGGCCCGATGGAGAGACGGCCGAGCCCATCAGCGCCGCCTTGAGCTGTTCGGCCTGCCAGTGCGGATGCTGCTGGGCAAGAATCGCGGCAGCCCCGGCCACGTGAGGTGTGGCCATCGACGTGCCCTTCGCGGTCGTGTAGTGCTCTCCGACTGCGGTGCCCAGGCTCGTCCCGGCCGCGCGGGCCGCAGTGATCGCGACGCCGGGAGCGGTGATGTCGGGCTTGAGGGCGAAGCTGCGGGTGAGGGGCCCGCGTGAGGAGAAGTCGGCCAGCCGGTCGGTCTTGTCGACGGCGCCGACGGTGAGCGCGGCCGCTGCGGCGCCGGGCGCGGCCACGGTTCTGGGGTTGGGGCCGGTGTTGCCGGCGGCGACGACGAACAACGTTCCGGTCCGCTCGGTCAGCTCGTCGACCGCCAAGCTCAACGGGTCGTTGCCGTCGCTGGGGGCATCGGTGCCGAGGCTCATGTTCACCACCTGCGCATCGGCGGCCGTGGCCCACTCCATCCCGTCGATGAGCCATGACTCACGCCCGTCGCCGTTGTCGTCCAGCACCTTGCCGACGAGGAGCGAAACGCCAGGTGCGACGCCGCGGTACCGCGAGTCCGATGCGGCGCCCGAGCCGGCGATGGTCGAGGCCACGTGCGTGCCGTGCCCGTGCCGGTCGACCGCTGAATCCTCGGTGGTGAAGTTCACCGCTTCGACGATCTTGCCGGTCAGATCCGGGTGGGTCTGGTCGATCCCGGTGTCCAGGACGGCGACGCTGACCCCGGCGCCGTCGAGGCCGGCCTGCCACGCGGCCGGAGCGCCGATCTGGGCCACACTCTGGTCCAACGTGGGGTGCACCGGGCCATCGAGCCAGACACGTTCGATCTCCGCCGGTCGCGCCTGCCGGCTGCGTTCGTGTGCTGCTGCGCCCAGCCGATTCCGAAGGTCGCCCCAGAACGCCTCCAAGTGCTGCGCGGACACGGCTACGCCAGCCGCGTTGATGCTCTCCAGCGCGCGCACGTCGCTGCTACCGGGCAGCTCGCCGGTGCGGGCCCTCAGCGTCGCAGCGAGGCTCGCCGCCCCGGTCTCCGCCCGGCCCACCGCCTGGTCCGCGTACTGCACGATGACCGGGAGCTCGTCGGTGTCGGCGTAGCCGGCCTCCACCAACCTCCGCACGTCGAACAGCTCGCGATCCACGATCCCGGCGGCGATCGCCGGCCCGGCATCGGAGGGAAAGACGTAGTGAGCTCCCTCCGGCGTGCTCACGGTCCGGAACGTCACCGGCGCGCCGTCCGCCGTGAGCCGCTGCGACGTCACGGTGGTGGCGTAGTCGCCGGTGCCGAGCCGCTGGACCGTGACGGTGTCGCCGGTCAGGAGGGTCACCTCACCAGCGTCGAGGGCCTCATCGCCGGTCACCGCGGTCGGCAGGCCGCCGGGCCGGGCCGCCGCCTGGCCGATGCCGTCGAGTGATTCACTCGGCAGCGCCGGGGCCCCAGGGGTGGAGAGCGCGGCCAGGGCCACGATCGTGCCGGTCGCGATGGGTGCGAGTCCACGGCGGAGCATGTTGCCTCGGGTCACGAGGAAGTCCTTTCCAGCTCGTCCACGCAGCGGCGACTTGCGGCCATCAGCAAGCTTGGCCGGACTTGGTTGGCACCGGCTTGACATTTCCTTGACACCGATGCCGCCCTCACTACGCTGCTGGCGTGGAATTCCGCCTGCTCGGCCCGGTCGAGTTCGCCACTGACGGCACGGCGCGACGGCTCGGGCGGTTGCAGGAGCGGTGTGTCCTGGCGGTCCTGCTCGTCGAGCTGGGCCATGCCGTGCCGGTCACTCGGCTGGTCGACTTGCTGTGGGACCGATCGCCGCCGGCTCAGGCCACGGCGATCGTGCAGACCCACGTGTCACGGCTGCGTGCTCTGTTCCGCGACGCCGGCGCCGAGCGCTACGGGGTGCGCCTGGCCACGACGGGCGCGGGATACATGATCGAGGCCCCGGACCAGGTGGTGGACATGCACCGGTTCCGTCGGCTCGTGCAGGAAGCGCGGCGTGCGGACTCCGCGTCCGCGCGGGTGAGCATGCTGCGTGACGCGCTCGACCTGTGGCGGGGCCCGGCGTTGGCCGACGCGGCGACCGCGCCGATCAAGGCACAGATCTGTGCCGGACTCGACGAGCAACGGGTCTCGGCGCAGGAGGACTACGCCGAGCTCCGGCTGGGCCTGGGCCGGCATCGCGAGCTGGTCACCGAACTGACCACGCTCGTCGCGCAGCACCCGTTGCGGGAGCGGCTGGTCGCCTTGCTGATGCTGGCGCAGTATCGCTCCGGGCAACAGGCCGAGGCGCTGGCCAGCTTCCGGTCAGCTCGCCGGCGGTTGATCGACGAACTCGGCATCGAACCCGGGGCCGAGCTGCGCGCTGTCGAGCAGGCCATCCTGGCCCATGATCCGGGACTCGAACCGCGCCTGTCCGCCATGAATGCCGTTGAGCAGCCCTCGGTCGAGACGTCGACGACTGTTCAACGGCCGGCATGGCGGGGTCCGCGGTCGCGGCTGACCCACCTCATCGGCCGGGAGCCCGAGGTGGCCGGGCTGACCCAATTGATGAGCGATCATCGCCTGATCACTGTGGTCGGAGCGGCCGGAGTGGGAAAGACGACGCTGGCGTTGCACTGCGCCGAATCAGCTGCGCCGGAGTTGCGAAGTGACGTCACCGTTGTGTTGCTCGGCTCGCTGCGCAGCTGGGACGAGCTGGTCCTCGCACTCGGTGGCCTGCTGGGTGTCAAAGCGGCCACGGTCGACGAGTCGCTGTCCGGTGTTCACGCCGTGCTGGGTGGGCGACCACATCTGCTGCTGCTCGACAACTGCGAACATCTCACTCAGCCGTGTGCTCGGTTGTTGCGCCGGTTGTTGTCGGCTTCAGCGATGCTGCGCGTGCTGGCGACCTCACGGCAGCCGCTCGGCGTGGACGAAGAGACGGTGTATCGCTTGGAGCCGTTGCGGTTGCCGGACGTCGATCGCCCGGCCGACGCCGATGTCCCCGCGGTCGCCCTGTTCCTGCGCCGCGCGCGTGAGATCACTCCTCAGGTTGCGCCGACGGACGACGACTTGGCCGCAGTCGGGCGAATCTGCCGTCGAGTGGACGGTCTGCCGCTGGCCCTGGAGCTGGCCGCTGCCCGGCTGCGGACCCGATCGGTGACCCGGCTCGCCGACGACGTCGAGCACGGCTTCGACCTGCTGGATGTCGAAACCGATTGGACCGGCACCACGCTTCACCCCCTGAGCGCCACCCTCGACTGGTCCTACCAACTGCTCAGCCCCGCTGAGCAGAAGCTGTTGGCTCGGCTGTCGGTGTTTCGCGGTGGCTTCACGACACACGCGGCCGAGCAGGTGTGTGGCGACGCCGACGCTCCGGATTCTGTCCTGCCTGCGCTGTCGCGGCTGGTTGACCACTGCTTGGTCCAGGTGCACGACACCAACGGCCGGCGACGTCATCGGCTACTGGAGGTCGTGCAGGACTACGCCGCCGGCAAGCTGGACGACGCGTCGGCCATGGCGGAGGCACACCTGGAGTACTGGCTGGACCGCGCACGCAGCGTCTTGGCCCGCCAAGGCTTCGACGACCAGGTCCGCAGTTGGACGGAGATGGAGGACGACCTGGGCAACCTGCGCGCCGCCGTCGAGTACGCGTACCGTACCGGCCGAGCCGCGTCTGCAGTGGAGCTGACCTCACTGCTGTTCAACGTGTGGACCGCTCAAGGCAATCAGTTCGCCGAACCTCAATTGTGGTACGACCGCGCTGTCCCGTATCTCGACGAGTGTCCGTCCGGCCCCCGCAGCGGGGCACAGTTCCACCGGGCACTGCTGTGCCTGAACCGCAACGACCACGTCGGCTGCCTCGCGTTGTTGCGCCCGGCGATGCCGGACTTGCTCGACTACGATCCCGACGCCCACTTGGAGGCGCGGATCATCGAAGCCCGGGTGATGTCCTGGATGCTGGACCCGGACGCCCTGACCCGAGCCGCGCAGGTCTTCGCCGACGCC
>NZ_DAHVSH010000001.1:0-33340 GCF_027324685.1 Haloactinopolyspora sp. | reverse complement strand
CGATCAGACCGAGACGCCCTGCTCCTCGAGCCAGCTACGCGGGTTCACCGGCTCACCGCCGTCGGGGTGAACCTCGAGGTGCAGATGGGGACCGGTGGAGTTGCCGGTGCTGCCGACGCGGCCGATGACCTCGCCGGGCTTGACCTCACCGGAGCGAAGGTCGAAGCGGGAGAGGTGGCAGTACCAGACCTCCGTGCCGTCCCAGTGCCGGACGACGATCTTGTTGCCGTAGGGGCCGTCGTAGCCGGCGAAGATGATCTCGCCGGACGAAAGTGCGTAGACCTCATCGCCCATGTTGGCGGCGAAGTCGAGACCGGTGTGGCGGCTGGACCACATCGAGCCGCCAGCGCCGAAACCGGCGGTGATGCGGTACGACGACACCGGAGCGAGCCAACGCTTGGCTTCGCGTTCGGCGCGGGCCGCGGCAGCTGCTGCCTCGCGGCGCTGCTGCTCCATGATGCGGACGTGAGCTTCTTGAGCCGTCTCGCTGGTCTGAGCCGTCAGGGACTCCCCGGCGGCAGCGACGGTGTCCAACGCGCCGCCACGGCCGACGTCCTGTTGCGGACGCTGAGCGATGGCACCGAGTGATCCGTCGGACTCTGCGTTCGTCGATCCCGCTGCCTGAGGCATGGCCAGGGCACCGGAGGCTGCGGCGGCTACGGCCACAGACCCGACCACCGACGGGACACTGACGTGTCTGCGGCGGCTACGGTGACGCCCGCTGCCGGAGCGTTGCGACACGCCAGAACCTTTCGCCGGGAACAAGGACTCGCAGGACCATAACGGTCCCCTAAGGGTCCTGCCAAACGTCTGGAGCGCGCAGTTTCGCCGCCCGAAGACGATCTCGAGCGAGCATCCCAAATGCACGTGCATCCTCATTGTGCTTTGACCTGCCGGAACGAGCGATTATGCGGATGCACGCCCACCGTCATGATCATGACGCGCTGTGACATGTGATCTACATCACATCACTGTGGAGATCATCCTCCCGGCGCTCGAACTACGCCGAAAGGCCGAGCTGTCGTCATCGAATCGGCCGATGCCGCCCCTGCGGGTAGCCTGCAACGACCAACCGAGGATCAGCGCCCATGTGGAGGTAGCCGTCATGACAGAAGGAAGCCGGCTTCGGGTCGTGGTCGCCAAGCCCGGGCTGGACGGTCATGACCGTGGCGCCAAGGTGGTGGCGCGCGCCCTGCGTGACTCGGGTGTCGAGGTGATCTACACCGGCCTGCATCAAACACCCGAACAGATCGTCGCCGCGGCCATTCAGGAGGACGCTGACGCGATCGGACTGTCCATCCTCTCCGGTGCGCACATGACGTTGTTCAAACGGGTCCTGGAGCTGCTCGCCGAACGCGACGCGTCGGACATCGTGGTTTTCGGCGGCGGGATCATCCCGGACGCCGACATCCCGCTGCTCGAGGAGATGGGGGTGGCGAAGGTCTTCACCCCCGGTGCGTCCATGCAAGAGATCGTCGCCTGGGTCGACACGCTGCGCGATCGCGCCGAAGAAAATAATTCGCACGTCTAGCCCGTTTCGATCACGAATCGGTACAGTTTGCCGGAAATTCACCGCCATGCGGCCCGGCGACCGACCACGGGTCGCCTGAGCTCGATGGGGTGCACACGTGCTGGTTCACCGCGAACGCGTCCTACGAAACGTCACCGCCACCGTCGCTGCGCTCGCCGGCCTCGGGCTTCTCGCTCCGGTCGCGTCCGTCGCCGTCGACGACGACGAACTCACTCGCCCGGGCGAGTCGGTCCTGGTGGATGCCGAACGCTCGACGATCGCGCCGGGGATGGAGCTCACCACGTTCTCGCGGCTGGAGGACGGTGGCTGGAACGCCGGCTCGATCCTCGAGGTCGACCTGGCCTCCGGCGTGGAACTGGACTACCAGTACTCCGGCTCGGTCACCGAGACCGAGACGGTGCGAGCGACGACGGAGCGCACGGGCGCGACTGCGGCGATCAACGGCGACTTCTACGACATCAACGAGTCCAACGCCCCGTTGGGCGTGGGGATCGACCGGGCCGAGGGCGTGGTCACCTCACCGGTCGACGGGCACGCCAACGCCGTCACCGTCGCCGACGACGCAGCCGTACGTCTGGCCCAGGTGTTCATCGAAGGTGAGCTGGCGATCGACGACGGCCAGACGCTCGACATCGCCGGGGTGAACAACTTCAGCCTGCCGCCCGACGGCATCGGCGTGTTCACCTCGGCCTGGGGTGACTACACCCGTGCGGACACCGTGCAGGGCGACCCGGTGACCGCTGAGGTCCACATCGTCGACGAGACGGTGACACAGGTCGGCACCGACATCGGGTCCGGAGCGATCGATGGCGACACCGTGGTCGTGGTCGGCCGCGGTGCCGGGGCCGAGGCGTTGCTCGCGCTGGACGAAGGGCACAGCGCCAAGGTGACCTACGCTCCCCGGTCCGACTTCGGTGAGGTGGCCGTGGCGATCGGCGGCAACCAGGTGCTCATCGACGACGGCGAGGTGCAGGACTACGACGACCCGACGCCGCATCCACGCTCCGCCGTCGGCCTTTCCGCCGACGGCACCCGGATGTTCCTGGTCTCCATCGACGGCAGGCAGGCCCACGCGCACGGGATGACCTTGACCGAGACCGCCGAGTTCATGGCCGATCTCGGCGCCTACGACGCGCTCAATCTGGACGGCGGCGGTTCGTCCACGCTGGTGGCCCGAGAGCCCGCCACCGACGAGCGCACCGTGGTGAACAGCCCGTCCGACGGTTCCGAGCGTCCGGTCGCCAACAGCCTCGGGCTGTTCGCGCCCGAGGGGTCCGGCGAGCTGACCGGATTCCTCGTCCAGCCTCGTGACGAGGCCGCCGACCCCGACCACGCCCACCGGGTCTTCCCCGGCCTCACGCGCGACATCGACGCGCTCGGGCACGACGAGTCTTACGCTCCGGTCGACGCCCGGCCGCGCTGGCGGACCTCCGACCGGCGCGTCGCCACGGTCGCCCGCGACGGCGACGGCGCGATCGTCACCGGTGTCGCGCCAGGACGGGCAGACATCAGCGCCCGGTTGCGCGGGGCCGAAGGCGACTTCGCCGTCACCGTGCTCGGTGAGCTGGTCCGCGTGGAGCCGAACGCATCGCTGGTCCCGCTCGGCGGCGCTGACGACACCGGTCGGATCGATCTGACCGGCTACGACATAGACGGCTACCGCGCCCCGATCGAGCCGGGCGACGTCGAGGTCACCGGGGGCGAAGACGTGGCCGAGCTCGTTCCCGACGGCGACGGCTTCACCGTCCGTCCGCTCACCGACCGCGGCTCGGCCTTGATCACCCTGTCCGCGGCCGGGGTGTCCACGAGCGTCGCCGTCACGGTCGGGTTCGACCAAGAGACCGTCGCCGATTTCGCCGACGCCGCCGACTGGACCATCAGTCTGGCGCGCGCCACCGGCACGATCGAGCCGACCGAGGGCCCGGAGGGGCGTTCGGGCGTGCGGATGATCTACGACTTCACCGGCCCCAACACCCGAGCCGCCTACGCCGAGCCGCCGGAGCAGCTCGAACTGCCCGGCCAGCCCCAGGCGGTCAAGGCCTGGGTGCACGGCGACGGCAACGGCACCTGGATCCGGATGCGGCTGTACGACCGCAGCGGCACGCTGATCACGCTCAACGGCGGCTACACGACCTTCACCGGCTGGCAACAGCTGACGTTCCCGGTGCCCGCCGGCACCGAGTACCCATTGACCCTGCGTGACATCTACGCCGTCGAACCCAGCGGTGATGCCCGCTACGAAGGCGAGACCGCGTTCAGCGACATCACCGTCGACGTCGCGCCCGACGTCGAGTTGCCGGAGACCGAGCGCTTCGAGGACCCGGTGATCTGGACCAACGGCACCGCCGACGGCGCCACGCAGCGCATCGCGGTGATGAGCGACGCGCAGTTCGTCGGCCGCGATCCCGACAGCGACCTGGTGGCGGCGGCTCGCCGCACGCTGCGTGAGATCGTTGCGGCCGACCCGGACATGCTGGTCATCAACGGCGACCTGGTCGACGAAGCGGCCCCGATCGACTTCGACCTGGCCCGCACCGTGCTCGACGAGGAGCTCGCCGGAGTCGACTTCCCCTGGTACTACGTGCCGGGCAACCACGAGGTGCAGGGCGGGCCGATCGCCAACTTCATCGACGAGTTCGGTGCCACGCAGCACACCGTCGACCTCGGCCGCACCCGGATCATCACGCTGAACTCCGCGTTCGGGACGCTGCGAGCCGACGGCGACGAGTTCGACCAGATCGCCGAGCTGCGCCGGGCGCTGGACGAGGCCGCCGACGCGCCGGACGTCACGGGCGTCGTCGTGTTCGCCCACCACCCGCCCAACGACCCGTTGCCCACGGCGAACAGCCAGCTGGGCGACCGCCGCGAGGCGGCCATGGTCGAAACCTGGCTGGCGGAGTTCGAAGCCGACAGCGGCAAGTCCGCGGCCTACGTCGGCGCCCACGTCGGCGTGTTCGACGCGGCGTCGGTCGACGGCGTCCCGTACGTCATCAACGGCAACTCCGGGAAGGGCCCGTCGAGCACCCCGGACAACGGCGGGTTCACCGGCTGGACGATGCTCGGCATCGAACCCCAGCACGGTCGCGGTGCCGGTGGTGATTGGTTGCGCTCAGAGGTCGTGGCGCGCGTGGACGCGATCGAGCTGGACGCGCCGGGCGAGCTGGCCGTCGGGGCCACGGGCGCGGTGTCGGCCACCGTGATGCAAGACGACACCCGCGAGGTGCCCGTCGGGTGGCCGATGTCGGCGCAGTGGGGCGGGCCGGGCGTGTTCGTCGGGTCGCCCGAGGCGGCCCCGGCCGACGCGGTGGTCGCCGTCGACCCGCGCGCAGACCAGATCGTCGGACTCCGCGCGGGTGAAGCGTCGGTGCGCGTGACCGTCAACGGCGAGACGGCGGCGCGCGACGTCACCGTCGGCTGACCGGCGCACGGTGGCCCCGTTCGCACGGGTCAGAACGGGCGCGGATAAGCTGCCGAGCGGCTTCGGTGTCCGACGCCGGAGCCGTCGGCAGCTGGAGTGGGTAGCCCATCGGCACCTCGTGATCGGGGGGTGCGCCGTGCCAATGCCGTCGAACGCGACCGAATGACAAGGGATGGATTCGCGTGGACCTGATGGAGTACCAGGCGAAGGAGCTCTTCGCCAAGCACGATGTCCCGGTCCTGCCGGGACAGGTGGCCGAGACCCCGGACGAGGCGCGCCGAGCGGCCGAAGCCATCGGCGGGCAGGTCGTCGTCAAGGCACAGGTGAAGATCGGTGGCCGCGGCAAGGCCGGTGGCGTCAAGTTGGCCGACGACCCGGATGACGCCGTGGCCAAGTCCGAGGCGATCCTGGGTATGGACATCAAGGGGCACACCGTCCACCGCGTCCTCGTCACCGAGGCCAGCGACATCGCCGAGGAATACTACGTCTCGTTCCTGCTCGACCGCGCCAACCGCACCTTCCTGGCCATGGCCAGTGTCGAAGGCGGGGTCGAGATCGAGCAGCTGGCCGCCGAACGACCCGAGGCGCTGGCCATGATCCCCGTCGACCCGCTCGCCGGGGTCGACGCCGCGAAGGCCGCCGAGATCGCCGACGCCGCCGGCTTCAGCGCCGACGTGCGCGACCAGGTGGTCACGATCCTGCAGCAGCTGTGGACGGTGTTCACGACCGAAGACGCCACGCTGGTCGAGGTGAACCCGCTGGTCAAGACGCCGGATGGGAAGATCGTCGCGCTCGACGGCAAGGTGAGCCTGGACGACAACGCGGCATTCCGCCACGACGACCACGCCCGCTTCGAGGACTCCGCGGCCGCCGACCCGCTCGAGGCGCGGGCGAAGGAGAAGGACCTCAATTACGTCAAGCTCTCCGGCGAGGTCGGCATCATCGGCAACGGTGCGGGCCTGGTCATGTCCACGCTGGACGTCGTCGCCTACGCGGGCGAGGAGTTCAACGGCGTCAAGCCGGCGAACTTCCTCGACATCGGCGGCGGTGCGTCGGCCGAGGTGATGGCCAACGGGTTGGAGATCATTCTGTCCGACCCCGAGGTCGTCAGCGTGTTCGTCAACGTCTTCGGCGGCATCACCGCCTGCGACGCGGTGGCCAACGGCATCGTCCACGCCTTCGAGTTGCTCGAGTCTCGCGGTGACTCGGTCACCAAGCCGCTGGTCGTCCGGTTGGACGGCAACAACGCCGAGGAGGGCCGGCGGATCCTCGCTGATTTCGTCGCCAGCGCAGCTGCCGTCAACCTCGAGCAGGTCGACACCATGGACGGCGCGGCCCGTCGCGCCGCCGAGCTCGCCGCGGCCGGGAAGTGAGGACAACAGATCATGGCAATCTTCCTCGACAAGAACAGCAAGGTCATCGTCCAGGGCATCACCGGCGCTGAGGGCACCCGGCACACCCAGCGGATGCTGCGGTCGGGCACGCGCGTGGTCGGTGGGGTGAACGCCCGCAAGGCCGGCCAGGAGCTCGACTTCACCGACTTCGCCTCCGACGCGGTCCTGACCGTGCACGGCAGCGTCGCCGAGGCGATGGACAAGACCGGCGCCAACGTGTCGGTGGCCTTCGTGCCGCCGAAGTTCACCAAGGACGCGGTGATCGAAGCCGTCGACGCCGGCATCGAGCTGCTGGTGGTCATCACCGAGGGCATCCCGGTGCACGACACCGCCGAGTTCTGGGCCTATGCGCAGTCGAAGGGGTCGAAGACGCGGATCATCGGCCCGAACTGCCCCGGTGTCATCAGCCCCGGACAGTCCAACGCGGGCATCATCCCCGCTGACATCACCGGCCCCGGACCCATCGGGCTGGTCAGCAAGTCCGGCACGCTGACGTACCAGATGATGTACGAGCTGCGCGACATCGGCTTCTCCACCGCCGTCGGCATCGGCGGCGACCCGGTCATCGGCACCACGCACATCGACGCGCTCGAGGCGTTCGAGGCCGACCCCGAGACACGCGGCATCGTCATGATCGGTGAGATCGGCGGCGACGCCGAGGAGCGCGCGGCGGCCTACATCAAGGAGCACGTGACCAAGCCGGTCGTGGGCTACGTCGCCGGGTTCACCGCGCCGGAGGGCAAGACGATGGGCCACGCCGGTGCCATCGTGTCCGGCTCGTCGGGCACCGCACAGGCGAAGAAGGAAGCACTCGAGGCGGCCGGCGTCCGCGTCGGCAAGACGCCGACCGAGACCGCGGGCCTGATGCGCGAGATCTTCCAGAACATGTGATCCTGGCCGATCACCGTTGGTGCGCCCCGGCAGCAGCCGGCGCGGACGTCGAAGCAGTGGAGGAACAGCCGTGCCCACCTGGGCTTACATCTACGAGCACCCAGGCGCTGATCCGGTAGCCGACCGGTTCGTGCTCGACCGTGACGGTCAAGTGACCATGCTCGTTCCGGTTCCGTCGGCCGCGGCGGCGCCGGACGCGGCGAAGTCGCTGGTCGACGACGGCGTCGGGCTGATCGAGCTGTGCGGCGGCTTCGCGCTCGCCGATGCCGCACGGGTCGCCGAGGCGGTCGGTGACCGCGTTCCGGTCGGCCACGTGACCTTCGCCGTGGACGCCGTGCCGGGCGCCGCCGCCTACAGTGCGGCGTTCGAAGCCGAAATGGCCGGGGAACCGGGCGAGGGCTGAGGGTCCGGAACCGCCCGGGTCAGGTGACCACGGCCCGTGCGGTGTTCTCCGGCCGGACGTGCTCGCCTTCGTCCAGCACGGCGACCATGTGCTCCACCGCGTCGAACACGTCGACGTAGCGGGTGTACAGCGGGACGAAGCCGAACCGGGCGCGGTCGGGCTCGCGGAAGTCGCCGACCACACCGCGCCGGATCAGCGCCTGCACGAAGCCGTACGCGTCGGGCAGGCGCAGGCATCCCTGCGAGCCGCGGTGCCGATGCTCGCGTGGCACCTCGATGCTGACGCCGCGCGGTTCCAGCCGTGCCGAGGCGCGGTCGATGAACAGGTCGGTCAGGGCCAGCGACTTCGCTCGCACGTCGGCCATGGCCACGCCGTCGAACGCGTCCACGGCTGCCTCGACCGCCGCGACCGCGAGCAACGGCACGGCTCCGGCCTCCACCCGGCGGACCCCGGGCGCCGGGCGGTAGTCACGCTCCAGCGCGAACGGGTCGGCGTGCCCGTGCCATCCGGTGATCGGCTGGTCGAGAACGTCGTGCCAGCGCGGATGGACATAGGCGAACGCCGGCGACCCGGGGCCGGCGTTCAGGTACTTGTACGTGCACCCGACGGCCAGGTCGGTGTCCCAGCCGCTGAGGTCGATGTCGACCGCGCCGGCGGAGTGGCACACGTCCCACAACGTGATGGCGCCGGCGTCGTGGATGGC
This sequence comes from Haloactinopolyspora sp., assembly GCF_027324685.1. Lineage (NCBI taxonomy): Bacteria > Bacillati > Actinomycetota > Actinomycetes > Jiangellales > Jiangellaceae > Haloactinopolyspora > Haloactinopolyspora sp. Next base: position 25,000 of record NZ_DAHVSH010000001.1, on the reverse strand, counting down.
CGCGGTGACTTGCGCGGCGTCGTGCATCCAGCCGGTGCGGTAATCGACGTGGCACAACGCCACCACCGCGACGTCGTCGTCGAGCACCGTCCGTATGTCCGGCGAATGCTCGGCGTCCCACCAGCGCACCGTCAGCCCGAGGAGCTGCGCGACGCTCGAGGCGATGTAGGAGTTGGTCGGGAAGCTGCCCGGCTCGGTGACGATGACGCTGCGCTCCGGGCGCAGCCGCGCGGCGGCGACCAGCAGCTTGAACAGCTGCACGCTGGTGGAATCACCCATCGAGACCGTGTCCGGCCCGGCGCCGACGAGCCCGGCCAGCTTCGCCGACGTCGTCGCGGGCAGGTCCCACCAGCCGTGGGTGTTCCAGGACGCGATCAGGTCGTGTCCCCACTCGACGTCGACCATGCTCTCGAGGCGTTCGCGGACGCCGTGGGGCAGCGAGCCGAGCGAGTTCCCGTCCAGATAGATCATTCCGTCGGGCAGGACGAAGCGCTGGCGCACGTGGCGCAGCGGGTCACGGTCGTCGAGCTGCACAGCATCCGCACGATCCATGCCCGCAGCGTACGTGGTCGTCAGCGCGCTGCGACAGGCGACGTCGGCTACCCGCCCAGGCGTTGCGCGGCCCGGTCGAGCAGGTCGTTCAGCTGCTCACCGGTGATCTCGGCGACCCCGGAGGAGACGGCGGCGACGTTCGACCCCCGGACGACGACGCCGTACACGAAGACCGTGCCGAACTCCGAGCTCTCCGAGCGCCAGCTCGCCCCGGCGTAGCCGTCGCCGTCGATCGTGCCGGTCGGGGTGATGACGTCGCCTTCCTGCTGGAAGTCGTTCGCGGCGGCGACCAGCTGGTCGTAATGCTCGCGCGCCGACGCCTCGTCACCGAAGCGCGCGATCGTCTCGTCCACCGTGGCGCCCCCGGGCTCGAGCGGGTCGTCGTACGCCCGGTGCTCCATCGACTCCGCGCCGTCGGCCATCGGGTCTCGTGGCAGGCCGATGTACGGCCAGCCGCCGGGGCCGCCCTCGGTGGGGTCGGTGACGTCGCTGCCCTGCGTGATCTGCGTCAAGCCGGTGGCTTCGGCTACATCGGTCGCAGTCAGCCAGCCCTCGACGTCGCCGGCCGGCTCCGGGTGCAGCTGCTCGCGCTCGAGCTCGCCGGGGCACTCGACACCGAGCGGCTCGCACATCCGCTGCGCGGCCGCGACGGTGTTCGTCTCGGGGGCCGGCCCGATGTAGTCCATCGAGGCGCCGCCGTCGAACACCGACATGACGTAGTCGCCGGAGCGCACGAGGCCGATCGTGACGTAGGTGTCGGTCTCTGCGGTGCTGGGCGGTCCGGCCAGGGCGATGAGGTAGGCCTCGTCGCCCACGCCGGCCACGGACCACACTTCGATCAGCGAGGTGTCCGTGCCGCCGTCAGCGCAATCGGTGACGGCACGGCGCACGTCGTCGAGGCGGCTTTCGGCCTGGCCGGCGGCCGTACGCTCGATGAACTGGTCCAGCCGCACGGCCGTCCCCGACGACTCCGCCGGCGACTCGAAACTTCGGGCCTCGGCGTTCTCGGGCATGTGCGGCACACACGGCAGCCAGCTGTCCTGAGCCGGCACCTCCGCCCAGTCCGTTCCTTCGATCTGGATGTCCTCGACGGTGAGGAAAGCCTCGGGCGGGATGGCGACGGTGTCGGCGGAGTCGTCGTCGGCGTCGTCGGTCGGGTCGGACTCCGACGGACTCGGGCTCGCATCGGACTCGGTGGGAGCGACCGTCGGGGTGGGGCCGTCGCTCGGCGTGTCGGCCGGAGCCGGAGCCGTGGTGAACGTCGGCTGAGTGATGCCGATGACCCCCATCGCGATGATGGCGACCCCGCCCAGCACACCGCCGGTGACCTGGTGGCGGGTCCGTCGGGCGGCACGCTGCCGCGCCGCGGCGGCGCCGGGCAGCCGCGCGGACCCGAGTTGGGACTCGAGGGAGGCCAACTGTCGGTTCAGCTCGTCGTCGAAGCCGTCAGTCATGGCTTTCACCTCCCTGGGTGTGGCTCGTGACTTCGATGCCGGTGTCGGTGAGGAGCTCGGCCAGCGCGCTTCGCCCGCGGGACAGGCGGGCCTTGACGGTGCCCGTCGGGGCGCCGGTCTCGTTGGCGATGTCGTCCACGCTCAGCCCCACGAGGTGATGGAGCACGATCGCCTGGCGCTGGTTCTCCGGGATCTGTTTGAGCGCCGTGACGAGAGCGACATGGTCCGGATTGGGGGGCGGGCTGTGATCCGGCGTGCCGTGCCGGGCCAAGGCCGCGATGCCGTTCTTGGCCTTGCGCCAGCGACTGGCCGCGATCCGCCAGGCCACGGTCCGGATCCATGCTTCCGGGTTGGTGGCCTGACTGACGGTCTTCCAGCGTTGCCATGCACGCGCGTAAGCCTCCTGAGTGACGTCTTGAGCGTCGGCGAGGTTTCCCGTCATCGCGTACATCTGGTGCAGCACGCGGCGGTTCGTCGCGTCGTAGAACGCGTCGAAATCCGCTTCCCCTGCCATATCGTCTCCGCTGTCCGTTGCTCCGGCTACACCCTGGATGACCCCCGAGTCCGCCATACGGTTGCATGAGTTGCGCCGCGGCGTCCGGGGTTTGCGACATCATCTGCGCGCTCGTCGGCGTGGTGTCAGCGGTGTTCACGGTGTTTGCGGTGACCATGGTGTCGTGGCCGACCTGCTGACCCGACCGCTGCTGCGCCGCGACGAGCCCGCGTGGGGCTCGCGAGTGCCGTGGCTGGCCGCCATCGTCGCGGCCGGCTGGGCACTGATCGCCGGGTTCGCGATGAGCGTGCTGCCCGGGGTCGCGGTGTGGATCAGCGAGGGCGCGAGCCAACCGTTGAGCGATCCGCTGCGATTCGGCGCACGCGTGTGGCTGGCGGCGCATCGGATCGGCCTCGACGTCGACGGCGCCGGGTTCACCATCGCCCCGCTGGGCCTCACCATCGCCTTCGTCTTGTTGTTGCACCGCTCGGCCCGGTGGGCCGCCCACAGCGCCGGCGTCGCCACGACCCGGGGACTGCTCGCGGTCACCGTGCCGGCCGTGCTGACCTATGCACTCGGCGCCGGCATCGTCGCCGGCATGTCCGCCACCAGCGACGTCGCGGCGTTGCCGCTGGAAGCGGTGGCCTGGGCGGCCGGGTGGTCGGCTGCGGCGGTGGTCGTGGGCGCCGGGCACGAGGCGGGGCTGCTGACGCCGTGGTTCGACCGGCTGCCGTCCTATGTGCAGGTGGCCTGCGTCGCCGCCGCGGCCGCCCTGGCCGGGCTGCTGGCCACCGGCGCGGTTCTGTCGACGCTCAGCGTCATCGTGCATGCCGATCAGGTGGGCGCGCTGGCCGAGGCGCTCGATGCCGGTGCGCTGGGTGCGTCGGTGCTGATCGTGGGCAGCATGGTGATCATGCCCAACGCCGTGATCTGGGCGGTGTCGTTCGCGCTGGGGCCGGGTTTCGCGGTGGGCACCGGGACGTCGGTGGCGCCCGGTGGTGTCGAGCTGGCAGCGGTACCCGCGGTGCCGGCCTTGGGTGCGCTGCCGTCGGACGTCCCGGGTGCCGCGACCTGGCTCGTGGTGATCGGTCCCTTGGCGGCCGGCGCGCTGGCCGGGCTCATCGTGTGCCGCCGGTTGGAGCCGCACGAGTCCGGCCGCGTGGCTTGGGCGACGGCCGCCGGTGTCGTGGGCGGCGCCGCGGTGCTCGCCGGTGCCGGCATGGCCGGGCTCGCGCTGCTGTCCGGCGGATCGGCCGGAGCCGTCCGGTTGACCGAGATCGGCCCGGTGTTCTGGCAGGTGGGGGTCATGACCGTGGCGTTCGTCGCGGTGGCTGGGAACGTGGTGGTGGCCATGCAGCAGATCCGCACCGGGGAGCGGATCTCCATGGAGATCATGAGCCGTCTGCGGCGCTCCAAGGCCGCAGACGGCTCATGATCAAATCACCTCGGGTATTCTCGCCACGCGGCGGCGCACACCCCCGTCGAAGCGGCCGCGATCACGAGGAGATCAGCGTTGGGCCAGGACCGCGAAGCCGGGCGAGGCTGCCGGGTCGTCGTACTGGCATCCGGCGGCGGCAGCAACCTCGCCGCATTGCTCGGCGCGTGTGCTGATGACAACTACGGCGCGAAGATCGTGGCCGTCGGTTCCGATCGTGACGGCATCGGTGCCCTCGACATCGCTCGGGCTGCAGGCGTGCCGACCTTCGTCGAACGGGTCGGCGATCACGCCACCCGAGAGGACTGGGACGCCGCCCTGACCGAGCAGACCGCGCAGTACCACCCTGACCTCGTCGTCTCGGCCGGTTTCCTCAAACTCGTCGGTCCGGTCTTCTTGAAACACTTCGGGGACCGCTACATCAACACGCACAATGCTCTGCTGCCGGCGTTCCCCGGCATCCACGGTCCGCGCGACGCGCTGAACTACGGCGTGCGGATCGCCGGTGCCACGCTGTTCTTCGTCGACGAAGGTGTCGACACCGGGCCGATCATCGCCCAGGTCGCCGTGCCGGTCCTGGACGACGACACCGAAGACACCCTCACCGAACGCATCAAGGTCGCCGAACGCGCCCAGCTCGTCACCTACGTCGGCCGACTGGCCCGGGGCGGCTGGACGATCACCGAGAGAAAGGTCACGATCTTCAGTGACTGAGCCACGCACCCCCATCCGCCGGGCGCTGATCAGCGTTTACGACAAGACGGGGCTGGAAGAGCTGGCCCGGGGGCTTGCCGAGGCGGGCGTCGACATCGTGTCGACCGGCTCTACGGCCGCGCGCATCGCCGACGCCGGCGTGCCGGTGTCCAAGGTCGAGGACCTGACCGGATTCCCGGAGTGTCTCGACGGGAGGGTGAAGACATTGCATCCGGCCGTGCACGCCGGGCTGCTCGCCGACGTCCGCCTCGCCGCGCACCGTGACCAGCTCGCCGAGCTCGGCATCGAGGCGTTCACGTTGCTGGTGAGCAATCTCTACCCGTTCGCGCAGACGGTCGCCTCCGGCGCCGCGCCCGACGAGGTCATCGAGCAGATCGACATCGGCGGGCCGTCGATGGTGCGCGGGGCGGCGAAGAATCACGCCAACGTCGCGGTGGTCGTCGACCCGGCGCGGTACGGCGACGTTTTGGAGGCGGTCCGCGCCGGCGGGTTCACCCTGTCCGAACGGCAGCGGCTGGCAGCCGAAGCGTTCGCGCACACCGCCACGTACGACGTCCACGTGGCATCGTGGCTGGGCAGCGCGGTCGCCCCACCAGCGGACGATGCCGGGTCGGTGTTTCCCGCCTGGATCGGCGGGACGTGGGAGCGCGCGGCGGTGCTGCGCTACGGCGAGAACCCGCACCAGGGTGCGGCGCTGTACCGGTCCGAGCACGGCGCCGGTGGCCTGGCCAGTGCCGAGCAGCTGCACGGCAAGGACATGTCGTACAACAACTACGTCGACGCCGACGCCGCCTGGCGCTGCGCGCACGACTTCACCCAGCCCGCTGTCGCGGTGATCAAGCACGCCAACCCGTGCGGTATCGCGGTCGGCGCCGACATCGCCACGGCCCACCGCAAGGCGAACGCCACCGACCCGGTGTCTGCCTACGGCGGGGTCATCGCCGCCAACGCGCCCATCACCGAGGAAGCGGCCCACCAGATCGCCAAGGTCTTCACCGAGGTCATCGTGGCGCCGGACTTCGAGCCGGCGGCGCTGGAGGTGCTCACCCAGAAGAAGAACATCCGGCTGCTGCGGGTGACCGACGGCGAGGACGGCGCGGCCGAGGCACGCCGGATCTCCGGCGGCCTGCTCGTCCAGCAGGTCGACAAGGTCGACGCGCCGGGCGACGACCCGTCGAACTGGACCCTGGCCGTGGGCGAGCCGGCCGATGCCGCCACGCTGGCCGACCTGGAGTTCGCCTGGCGTGCGGTGCGCTCGGTCAAGAGCAACGCGATCCTGCTGGCTGCCGACGGTGCTGCCGTGGGCGTGGGTATGGGCCAGGTCAACCGAGTGGACGCCGCACGGCTCGCGGTGGCCCGCGCGGCGGAGCGGGCGGCCGGCTCGGTGGCGGCCTCGGATGCCTACTTCCCGTTCGACGACGGCGCGCGGGTGCTGCTGGAGGCTGGCGTGCGCGCGCTGGTGCAGCCCGGCGGGTCGGTTCGCGACGACGACGTCATCGCCGCCGCTCGCGAGTTCGGCGCCACGATGTACTTCACCGGCTCCCGGCACTTCTTCCACTAGGGTGGGACCTACCTAGACCGCAGGAGGTCATGCCATGGCCGCGGCCAAGAAATCCGGCGACGCCGACGACGTCAAGCGCAAGTTCCGCGAGGCGCTCGAACGTAAGAAAGCCGCTGGCCACACGCATCCGCACGACGATGCCGCGGCCAGCGGACCAGCCCACGAAGAGTCGGCCAAGACCCAGCGGTTGTTCCGCCGCAAGAGCGGCTGACTCCGCCGCCGGCACGCGTGCAAGAATCGGCGTCGTGACGGCGACGATTCTCGACGGCAAGGCGACGGCGGCGGCGATCCGGGCCGACCTGACCAAGCGGGTGGCCCGGCTGAGAGAGGCCGGTGTGACCCCCGGCTTGGGCACCGTACTCGTGGGCGACGACCCGGGCAGTCATGCCTACGTCGCAGGTAAGCATCGCGATTGTGCCGAGGTGGGCATCGAGTCGATCCAGGTCGAACTGCCCGCCACGGCAAGCCAGGAAGACATCGAAGCCGAGGTCACCAAGCTCAACGAGAACCCCGGCTGTCATGGCTTCATCGTGCAGTTGCCGCTGCCCTACGGCATCAACGACCAACGGGTGCTCGCGCTCATCGATCCGGCCAAGGACGCCGACGGGCTGCATCCGATCAACCTGGGCTGGCTGGTGCTCATGCGCCCGGCGCCGCTGCCGTGCACGCCTCGCGGCTGCTTGGAGTTGCTGCGCCGCTACGACATCCCCTTGGACGGCGCCGACGTCGTCGTCATCGGTCGCGGGATCACCGCCGGCCGGCCCATGAGCCTGTTGCTGTCGCGGCGCAGCGAGAACGCGACGGTCACGATCTGCCACACCGGAACCAGCAACCTGGCCGAGCGGACCCGGCAGGCCGACGTCGTGATCTCGGCTGCCGGTGTCGCTGGGCTCGTCACCGCGGACATGATCAAGCCCGGCGCCGCGGTGCTCGACGTCGGCATCACCAGGGTCGTCGACGAGACCGGCAAAGGGCACTACACCGGCGACGTCGCGCCGGAGGTCCGCGAGGTGGCCGGGCATCTCGCGCCGGTGCCAGGCGGCGTCGGACCGATGACCAGGGCGATGTTGCTGACCAATGTCGTCGAGGCCGCGGAGCGGCGGTGACCACCGCGGTTTCGGTCCGGTTTGGGCCGATCAGCCGATCATCGGCGACAATGGATAAGGTGGCGCGAACTCGCTGAATACGAGGAGGTCCCGTTTCATGGCCGAAAAGTCTCCGCGCGGGCTTGCCGATGTCGTGGCCGCGTCGACGTCGATCTCCGACATCGACGGACGTGAAGGCCGGCTTTTCTATCGTGGCTACGACATTCACGACCTCGCCGGGCGCACCTCGTTCGAGGAGTGCGTCCATCTCCTTCAGCGCGGAGCCTTGCCCAATCAGCAGCAGCTCGACGAGTTGCGGGCGCAACTGGCTGCCGACCGCCACATCGGCCCCACCACCGAGGCGCTGCTGCCGCAGGTCGCGCGTAGCGGCACGCCGATGGAGGCCCTGCGCACCCTGGTCTCGTCGCTGTCGGCGGACGATCCCGATGCTGCGGACTCCTCCAGCGAGGCCGAGCGCCGCAAGGCGACCCGGCTGGTCGCCCAGATGCCGGTGCTCGTCGCGCGCTACGAAGCCACTCGACGCGAGCGTCCGGTCGTCGAGCCGGACCCCGACCTCGGTATCGCCGGGATGTTCCTGCAGCAGATCACCGGCGAGCGCCCCGAGCCGCGGGCCGCGGAGATCTTCGACACCTGCCTGCTGCTGCATGCCGACCACACCATGAACGCCTCCACGTTCACCGCCCGGGTCATCGCGGCCACGCTGTCCGACATCCACTCCGCGGTCACCGGCGCGATGGGTGCGTTGCGCGGCCCGCTGCACGGCGGCGCGAACGAAGCGGTCATGAACACGCTGATGTCCATCGAGGGCGACGCCAGCGCCGTCGACGCGTTCGTCCGCGCCGAGTTGGATGCCGGGCGCAAGCTCATGGGCTTCGGCCACCGCGTCTACAAGACCGAAGACCCGCGCGCCACGCACCTGCGCGAGATGAGCAAGGAACTCGCCGACATCACCGGCCACTCTCGATACTACGAGTTCTCTCGGCGCATGGAGCAGGTCGTGCTCGAGACCAAGGGGCTCTACCCCAACGTCGACTTCTTCGCCGCCAGCGTCTATCACGCGCTCGGCATCCCGACCGACCTGTTCACGCCGGTGTTCGCCGTCTCGCGGATGAGCGGATGGACCGCGCACGTCATCGAGCAGCATGACGACAACCGCCTCATCCGCCCCGAGAGCGACTACGTCGGGCCGCGCGACCAGCGCTGGGTCGAGATCTCCCAACGGTGAGCGTCAGCGACCATCGCCACCGCGACCTGCGCAGTCGCTGGGCCCAGGCGGCCGAGCGGCGGCTGACTCCGCGCAGTTGGTTCCAGGCCGTGTTCCGGCAGTGGCCGCTGTTGCTGGTGCTCGGGGTCGTCGCCACGGGTGTGGTGGTCGTCGCCGACGATCACTTCCGGCGCGGGACGTTCATCATGGCCGGCGGGGTGTGCTTGGCGGCCTTCCTGCGCATCGTGCTGCCCAATGAACGGGCCGGGCTGCTGCAGGTGCGCTCGCGCATGCTCGACATCCTGACGCTGGGGTTTCTCGGCGGTGGCTCGCTGATCGCCTCGCTCATCGTGCCGCCACCGTCGTAGACCCCGGCCCGACGCCGGCGCACGGCCTGCGTAGCATCGCTGACGTCGAAACCGTCGCGTTGACCGAGGAGAAGATCTCATGGCGCAGGCCCCCGTCACCGTCACCGTCACCGGCGCCGCCGGGCAGATCGGCTACGCCCTGCTCTTCCGAGTGGCCTCGGGCCAGTTGCTCGGGCCGGACACCCCCGTGCGCCTGCGGTTGCTGGAGATTCCGCAAGCGGTGAAAGCCGCCGAGGGCACGGCGATGGAGCTCGACGACTGCGCGTTCCCGCTGCTGCAGGGCGTGGACATCACCGACGACGTACGACAGGCCTTCGACGGCGTCAACGTCGCGCTGCTGGTGGGTGCCCGCCCGCGGACCAAAGGCATGGAGCGCGGCGACCTGCTCGAGGCGAACGGCGGCATCTTCAAGCCGCAGGGTGAAGCGATCAACGCCGGAGCCGCTGACGACGTGCGCGTGCTGGTCGTGGGTAACCCGGCCAACACCAACGCGCTGATCGCGCGCTCGCACGCACCTGACGTGCCGGCCGACCGGTTCACCGCGATGACCCGCCTCGACCACAACCGGGCGCTGTCGCAGTTGGCGACCAAACTGGACGTCAGCGTCACCGACATCGCCAAGCTGACGATCTGGGGCAACCACTCCGCGACGCAGTACCCCGACATCTTCCACGCCACCGTCGCCGGCAAGCCGGCCGCCGAGTTGGTCGACGAGGCGTGGCTGGCCGACGAGTTCATCCCCACCGTGGCCAAGCGCGGCGCGGCCATCATCGAGGCCCGCGGTGCGTCGTCGGCGGCCTCGGCGGCCAACGCCGCCATCGACCACGTGCACGACTGGGTGCTGGGCACCCCCGAGGGTGACTGGACCTCGGCCGGCGTCGTGTCGGACGGCTCCTACGGCGTGCCCGAAGGGTTGATCTCGTCGTTCCCGGTGGTCTCGCGGAACGGTTCGTGGGAGATCGTCCAGGGCCTGGACGTGAACGAGTTCTCGCGGCAGCGCATCGACGCCTCGGTCGAGGAGTTGCGTGAGGAGCGCGACGCCGTGGCAGCCCTCGGGCTGATCTGACGGCATCTGATATCTTGACGTCGAGAGAAAAAAAGTCACCGTCCAGGAGTTGCTGAGCATGGCGAAGATCAAGGTTGCCGGGCCCGTCGTCGAACTCGACGGCGACGAGATGACGCGGATCATCTGGGCGTTCATCAAGGATCGGCTGATCCACCCGTATCTCGATGTCGACCTGCGCTACTTCGATCTGTCGATCCAGCAGCGCGATGCCACCGACGACCAGATCACCGTCGATGCTGCGAACGCCATCAAGGAGCACGGCGTAGGCGTCAAGTGCGCGACCATCACGCCGGACGAGGCCCGGGTCGAGGAGTTCGGCCTGAAGAAGATGTGGCGCTCGCCCAACGGCACCATCCGCAACATCCTCGGCGGCGTGATCTTCCGCGAGCCCATCGTCATCAGCAACGTGCCGCGGCTGGTGCCCGGCTGGACCAAGCCGATCATCATCGGGCGTCACGCCCACGGTGACCAGTACCGCGCCACCGACTTCGTCGTCCCCGGCCCGGGCTCGATCACGATGACCTACACGCCGGCTGACGGCGGCGAGCCCATCGAGATGGAGGTGGCGAACTTCCCCGACGGCGGCGTCGCGATGGGCATGTACAACTACGACGAGTCGATCCGCGACTTCGCGCGGGCGTCGTTCCGCTACGGCCTCGAGCGCAAGTTCCCGGTCTACATGTCGACCAAGAACACCATCCTCAAGGCCTACGACGGCCGGTTCAAGGACCTGTTCGCCGAGGTCTTCGAGAACGAGTTCAAGGCCGAGTTCGACGCCGCCGGCATCACCTACGAGCACCGGCTCATCGACGACATGGTCGCCGCCGCGCTGAAGTGGGAGGGCGGCTACGTCTGGGCGTGCAAGAACTACGACGGCGACGTCCAGTCCGACACCGTCGCGCAGGGCTTCGGCTCGCTGGGCCTGATGACCTCGGTGCTCATGACGCCTGACGGCAAGGTCGAGGCCGAAGCCGCGCACGGGACCGTCACCCGGCACTACCGTCAGCACCAGGCCGGCAAGCCGACCTCCACCAACCCCATCGCCTCGATCTTCGCCTGGACGCGAGGCCTGGAGCACCGCGGCAAGCTGGACAACACGCCCGAGGTGGTCGGCTTCGCCGAGACGCTCGAGGACGTCGTCGTCAAGACCGTCGAGTCCGGCGTCATGACGAAGGACCTTGCCCTGCTGATCGGCGGCGACCAGGAGTGGAAGACCACCGAGGAGTTCTTGGCCGCGCTGGACGAGAACCTGGCCGCGCGGTTGGGCTGACAGCGGCGCAACCAGCTCGGCTGATGCGAGGGCGTCAGCCGAGCTGCTGGGCCAAGGCGACGATGATTCCCTCGGGCCCACGGACGTAGCAGAGCCGGTAGCTGTCCTGGTACTGCGCGATGTCGCCGACCAGTTCCCCGCCGTGGGCACGCAGAGCGGCGACCGTGGCGTCGATGTCGTCGACGGCGAACATGATCCGATGCATACCCAGCGTGTTGTGCGGCGGATTGTGCTCTGCGGTGTCGTTCACCGCCGGGGAGTGGTACTTCGACAGCTCGACGCGGCCGTGGCCGTCCGGGGTCCGCATCATCGCGATGTCGCAGCGCACGTTGGCGAGCCCGACGGTGCGATCGGCCCAGGCGCCCTCGATCTGTGCTTTGCCCTCCATCTCCAAGCCGAGCTCGGTGAAGAACGCAATGGCACCATCGAGGTCGTCGACGACGATGCCGACGTTGTCCATCCGTTGAACCGTCATGGTGGTCCCTTTCTTCGTCGCGCGGCCTGTCGTGGCCGCTGTACGACGAGGACGGAGCCGGGGCCGCATTCTCGACATCACAACGCGAGGGCCTAACCCGGCTCACGGAGGGCCCTCAGCGCCTCAGCTGGCGACGAGCGTGGTCACGTTGTCGATTTCCGGGCCGTGCCGGTCGCGTTCAACCTCTAGGTCGTAATCGGTCTGGGTGGTGATCCAGAAGCGGTCGTCGGTGCCCAACGCCTTGGACAGGCGCAGTGCTGTCTCCGGTGTGATGGAGCGCTTGCCGTGGACGATCTGACTGATACGCGTCTGAGGAAGCCCGGTTGCCTGGGCCAGGCTGTACTGCGAGATGCCCAGGGGCTTCAGGAACTCGGTGAGCAGAATCTCGCCGGGGGTGATCGGTTCGTGTGCCTTGGTCATGGCTGCGGCTCCTTTCAGTGGTAGTCGTGATCTCGACGTCCTCGGCGCCGAGACAGGCCGTCTTCGTCGTCGCCGGGTCGATGCCGGTCATGAATTCGTCTAGTTCTTCAGTGGTGCGGTCGAGCCTGTATGACCGCCTCGCGGTGCGCGTCGAATGCGGCGCGGTCGAACAGGACGAACCGTACGACCCGCACGGACTCGAGCTCCGGCGCGGTCGCTGCCACGGTCTGCACAGCGACCACCGCGGCGTCGCGAACCGGGTAACCGAAGATCCCGGTCGATATCGCTGGAAAGGCCACGGTCGTGAGCCCGGCTTCGTCGGCCAGCCGCAGTGAGTTGCGGTAGCACGAAGCCAGCAGTTCGGCAGCCGGCTCGTCGGTGCCGTACACCGGCCCCAGGGTGTGAATGACGTGGGCGTTCGGCAACTCGTGGCCACCGGTGATGACCGCACTGCCCGGGGTGATCGGCGCCAGCGGCCGGCACTCCTCGGCCAGGCCGGGACCGGCGGCGCGGTGAATCGCCCCGGCGACGCCGCCACCGGGGCGCAGTTGTGCATTGGCGGCGTTGACGATGGCGTCGGCGTCGGGCTGGTCGGTGATGTCGCCGACGGTCAACTGGACCGTGACGCCGTCGAAAACGTGTTCGATCATGAAGGTCACCTCACCGAACACGACCTTACGCCGAGCCAGTGATCAGGCCCGTCGGCCGAGCCGGAACAGGGCGGCCGCCCCGGCTTCCAGATCCACCGTCACGCGAGCGCCCGGTTCGGGAACGTAGGACTCCGTGGCCGGGTCGAATCGGGACACGTCGGTGACCGAACGCGGATCGGTGCGCAGCCGCACCGACGTGGGCTGCGAATGATCGCGGTTGGCGACCAGCAGCCAGCGATCGTTCGACTCCTCGCGGGTGCGGAACATCCCGAGGACCACGGCGCCACCGTCGACGGAGCGGATGTGGTCATCGGGGGTGAACTCGCTCGCCCCCGCTGGCAGGGGTGCGTCGTTGGCGTGCGTGACCGACTCCGAGACCAGTGGTTTGAGTTGCCTGCCCACCGGCGACAGCCAGCTGAGGTTGATGTTCTTCGACGCGTCGTAGCGCTCGGTGCGCTGTCCGTCGGTGGTGATCAACGCGGGCCCGAACCCTTCGCCCCGGGCGGGGTCCGGGGTCCAGTACGTGAAGTACTGGATGCCCTTGGCGCCGTACGCGAGACTCATGTTGACCTGCCACAGCAGCTCGGCGGCGGTGGGCTCGCGGTGCCCGCTGTAAGCCAGGGTCTGGATGAAGCACCACGTCGGCAGATCAGCGCGCAGCCCTTCGTCGCGGATGATCTTCCAGTTGAGGAAGAAGTCGGCGTCGTCGCCGTCGAGCAGCAGCGGGTAGCGGTCGAACGAGATCAGCGACGGTTTGACGACGTCGACGAACTGCCGCACGTAGGCGGGATCGGTGGTGGGGAACAAGTTGATGTACGGCAGCGTCTCCGGGCTCAGCTCTCGGTTGATCTGCACGGTCTGGGCGAGTGTGGCGAACTTGTCCGGTGCGGGCTCGTCGTAATGGTCGATGCCGACGAAGCTCGACGACCCGTACTGGTTCAGCACCGCGCTGATCTTCGACCTCGCCTCGGCCGAGGTGAGCGTGAACTGGCCGCCGTCGTCGTCGACCTCGAACTCGTGGGTGATCCACCGCATGGTGTCGTCGTCGGCCACGACCTTGATGCCGGCCGCCTCGGCCATCTGCATGGCATACCGCTGGATGTGTGCGTCAGCGAACAGGTAATTGCCGGTGATGATGAAGGTGAACCCGGCGTCGGCGATTTCCTGGTACCGCTCTTGCGTGGTCTGGAACGGTGGCGGCGGCCACCACAGCCCGATCGGGAACTCGGCATCGCCGATGAGGGGGAGCCGGGAGGGGTCCACGGAGATCGCCGGTCGTGGGGCCGCGGCCTGACCCTTGGCCGAAGCGAATCCCGGGGCGGCAGCGCTCAGCGCCGCGGCGCCGGCCGTGCCCAGCAGAGTTCGGCGGTTCACCGGGAGACCGGCCCGAGCGGGACGGGAGTGAGCGGGATGCTCCTGCATCGATCGTTCCTTCCTCACCCGCCGGTCCCTCGGTGCGCGCAGGCGTCGAGTGGCGGTTTGTCCGGCTTGAAACGTTGAAAAGGGATTCTCTGATCAGGAGGTGACGTTGTCAATCCCGGTCAGCGCGTCGAACTGGCGCGCACTTGCAGCGAGGTGGGCAGCACCACTCGCTCGGGTTCGGCGTCCGGCGATTCGGCGCGCTTGGTCAGCAACTGCGCGGCTCGGCGGCCGACTTCGTACGTCGGCTGCGCCACGGTCGTCAGCGTGGGGCGGATCAGATCGGCCCACGGGATGGAGTCGAAACCGACGATGGCGACGTCGTCCGGAACCGACAGGCCGCGCTGGACGAGGCACTCCATCGCACCGATGGTCATCAGGTTGTTGGTCGCGAACACAGCGTCCGGCGCGGGGCCGTCGTCGAGCAGGGACGCCATCGCGTCGTAGCCGCCCTGCTCGCGGAAGTCGGCGTAGCGCACCAACGTCTCGTCGACGCTCTGGCCGGCCTTGCTCAGGGCGCGGGCGTAGCCGTCGAAGCGCTGCGTCGCGCTGCTCAGCCACTGTGGGCCGGTGATGCAGGCGATGCGGGTGTTGCCCTGCTCCACGAGGTGGGTCGTGGCCAACTCGGCGCCGTGCTCGTTGTCGACGAGCACGGTGTCGGCGGTGACGTTGTCCAGCTCGCGGTCGATGACGACGACCGGGCAACCGGCCTCGAGCAGGAGGTTGACGTCGTCGACCTGGTTCGACGACGGCGAGATCACGACGCCGGCCATCTGCTCGCTCAATGCCGCCGCGATGTAGCTGGACTCCTTGTCCGGATTCTCGTCGCTGTTGCACAGCACCACGGAGTAGCCGGCCGAAGACGCGACGTCCTCGATGCCGCGCACCATGGAAGTGAAGAACGGGTTCTGGACGTCGGAGATGATGACCGCCCACAGGCTGGTCCGGCTGGTTCGCAGATTACGGGCGACGGCGTTACGCCGGTAGCCGAGCTGCGAGACGGCGGCCATCACGCGTTCGGCGAGCGTGGGGTCGACCTTCACGTGCCCGTTGAGCACCCGCGATACCGTGGCGGCCGACACGCCGGCCAGCCGCGCCACGTCATAGATGGTCGCCACGTCGTCCCCCTGTCCATGGCGCGTTCTGGCCTCGTCGGTCGTGTCGAGGGCGCCCCGTTGCCGATATCCGTGCGCGGACATTCTAGCGTGCCGGTAATCGATTTCCCCCGAATTCTTCCGCCGCACCGTCCTGAAATGATCATGTTCAGCAGGGAATCACCTGCCTCACCACCCGTGCACGCATGGTGATGCTCCATATCTCCTCGTGGTGTCCGACCCCGCCGTCGCCCACTCAAACCCGTTGACACCGCACCGCCACCTCACCTAGCGTGCCAGTAATCGATTTCTCGGCACTGAAGCAACGCGTGCTGAGTGGAACAAGCGAACGATAGGAGTTGCCCGTGGCACGGATCGGCCTGCTCACCATCTCGGACGGGCGAGACTTCGTCCACCGCGACATCGAGGCCTGGGCCAAGTCGACGGAGGACGCCGTCGTCGAGGCGCTGCAGAACGCCGGTCACGAGGTCGTCCGGGCGCCGGAGCTCATCTCGACGAACGAGCTGGCCTCCAGCCAGGCCCGCCTCGTCGCCGAATCTCGCCCGGACGTCACGATCTTCAACTATTCCGTGTGGGCGTTCCCGCACTTCTCGATGCTGGCTGCTGCGGCCACGCCAGGCCCACTGGTCCTGCTGTCCAACATCGACCCGGTCCAGCCGGGCATGGTCGGCATGCTCGCCGCGGGCGGCTCGCTCGACCAGATCGGCCGGGTGCACGGCCGCGTGTGGGGCGACGTCGCCGATCAGCAGACGATGGACCGTCTCCTCGTGCACGTACGCGCCGCCCAGGCCGTCGGCGGCCTGCGGGGCAGCACGTTCGGTCGCTTCGGTGGACGTCCGATGGGCATGTACACCGCGGTCGCCAATGCCGACCAGTGGCTGTCGACGTTCGGCGTCGACGTCGAGGAGATCGATCAGTGGGAGATCGTCCGCCGCTCCGAGCTGGTGCCGGAGTCCCGGGCGCGAGCCGGGCGGGAATGGCTCGAGAAGTACGCCAACGTCCATTACGACGGCAAACAGCTCACCCCTGAACTGCTCGAACGCCAGATCCGTTCGTATCACGCCGTGCGCGAGCTGATCGACGAGTGGAACCTCGACTTCTCCGGCATCAAGGGGCAACCGGAGCTGACGACGCATTTCACCACGATGGACGTCACCGAGGCCTTCCTCAACGACCCCTATGACTGGGAGGGGCCGAAGCCGACGCACGTGACCTCCACCGAGTCCGACATGGACGCGGCGATGACGATGCAGATCCTGAAGCTCATCTCCGGTGACCCCGTCCTGTTCGCCGACGTCCGCCACTACCACGCCGACCGCGACATCTGGGACATGTGCAACTCCGGCCAGCACGCCACGTGGTACGCCGCGCGCAGCGACGATCCGGCCGAGAACCTGCGGCGTGTGCACCTGTACCCCGAGGTGTTCTTCTTCCCGGCCGGTGGCGCCTCGGTGCATCACATCGCGGCCCCGGGCGACATGACGTTGGCCCGGCTGACCAGGTACGACGGGCGATACCGGATGCAGGTCGTGCGCGGCGCGTTCGAGGACTACGGCGACGACGTCAACGACAAGCTGGCTCGGCAGTCCACGTTCGAGTGGCCGCACGCGTTCACGCGGATGCAGGTGCCCGCCGACGAGTTCTTGTCGCGGTTCGGCGCCAACCACATTCACGCGGTGCCGGGCGACTACATCGCCGAGCTGGAGCAGGTGTGCCGGCTGCTGGACATCGACTTCCAGCATCTGGGCCAGTGATCAGCTGAGCGCGGGAGGATACGCGCCATGAGTGATCTGGTGCTCGGTGTCGACGTCGGCACGTCCAGCAGCAAGGCGGTGCTCGCCTCGACCGACGGGGACATCGTCGCGGTGCATGTCGTCGAGCACGACGTGTCCCGGCCGCGGCCGGGTTGGGTCGAGCAGGACGCCGACGCCGTCTGGTGGGGCGACGTGTGCGCCCTGACCCGCCGGGTGGTGGCCGACACCGATCCCGGGCGGATCGCGGCGGTGTGCGTCAGCGGGATCGGCCCGACGGTGTTGCCCGCCGACGAGCACGGGCAACCGCTGCGACCGGCGATCCTGTACGGCGTCGACATCCGGGCGGTCGGCCTGGCCGACGAGCTGTCGGCTGAGCTGGGTGCGGAGGAGATCCTGCGCCGGTGTGGCTCGACGCTGTCGTCGCAGTCGGCCGGGCCGAAGGTCGCCTGGCTGCGCCGCCACGAGCCTGACGTCTGGGCCCGCACGCAGTACCTGTTCATGGCCAACAGCTACGTGGTGCACCGGCTGACCGGCGCTTACGTCCTTGATCACCACTCGGCGAACCAGTGCCAGCCGATGTACGACCGCGAACGCGGCGCCTGGATCCCCGAGTGGTGTGAACGTGTGGCACCCGGGCTGCGCCTACCCGAACTGCGCTGGCCCGCCGACGTCGCCGGTCACGTGACCGACGAGGCGGCCCGGGCCACCGGGCTGCGGGCGGGCACGGCGGTGGCCGTCGGCACCATCGATGCCTGGGCCGAAGCCGAGAGCGTCGACGTTCGCGAGCCAGGCGACGTCATGGTCATGTACGGCTCGACGATGTTCTTCATCGCGGTGACGGCGAAGCCGGTGAGCCATCCGCAGCTGTGGGGCACCGTCGGGCAGCATCCCGGCCTGCACACGCTGGCCGGAGGCATGGCGAGTTCGGGCTCGATCACCGGCTGGTTCCGCCAGCTGAGTGGTGACCGGCCGTACGAGGAGCTCGTCGCCGCGGCCGCGGACGTCGGGGCCGGTGCGGACGGGCTGCTCGCCTTGCCGTACTTCGACGGTGAACGCACGCCGTTCGCCGATCCGAACGCCCGCGGCGTGATCGCGGGGCTCTCGCTCCGCCATGGCGCCGGGCACGTGTACCGGGCGCTGCTGGAGGCGACGGCGTTCGGTGTCCGGCACAATCTCGAGGCGTTCGGGGAAGCCGGCGTCGACGTGGGCCGCATCGTCGCCGTGGGCGGGGGAACCAAGGGCGACCTGTGGACGCAGATCGTCAGCAGCGCCACCGGTGTCGTACAGGAGGTGCCGCCGGTCACAGTGGGGGCTGCCTACGGCGACGCGAAGTTCGCGGCCGTGGCGATCGGTGCGGCCGGACGCGACGTGAAGTGGAACGACGGCGGACATGCGGTACGCCCGAACCCCGCGGACGCTGCGGTGTACGACAAGCGCTACCCGCTCTACCGCAGCCTGTACGAGCGTACGAGCGACATCCAGCACGCCCTCGCCGCCGGCGGCTAGGCCGACGACGTCAGACCTCGGCGCGTCCGGTTCGCCAGTAGCCCATGAACGTCACCGCGCTCTTGTCGATGCCGCACTCGCCGACGAGGTGACGGCGGATGGCCTTGACCGCCCCGGCCTCACCCGCGATCCAGGCGTACACCGAGCTGCTGGCGGCAGCGGCGATCTCCCAGAGGATCTCGAGGTCGATGTCGACGGTGTCGACCGTGCTGGTCGGCGCTGCCTCGGCGCGGCGATCGCGGCCGAACCCGGAGGCGCAGACGGACTCCACGAGCAGGCTGCCGTTGGCGGCGGCTGAGCCGTCGGAACCGCGGCGGGGCAGCCACGTCACCTCGGCGTGCTCGGGCGCGGGCAGATCGATCATGTCGCCGGGCTCGGGCACCTCGAGCATGACGCGCACGCGAGCCGGGCAGGTCGGGGACTCGCGCAGCGAGGCGAGGATGCCGCTGATGGCCGGCAGCGCGGTCTCGTCCCCGGCGATGAGCACGTCGTCGGCACCCACCGGCGGATTCCACTCGTGCCCGCGGCAGTCCGCGCCGTACAGGCGGTTCGGGCCGATCAACGCGACCTCGTCGCCGACGGTGGCGCGCCGGGCCCAGGCCGAGGCCGGACCGCCGTCGCCGTGCAGCGCGAAGTCGATGTCGACCTCGCGGTGCTGTGGACGGACCGCGCGGATGGTGTACGTGCGGACGAACCCGCGGGTGGCCGGGTCAGCGTGGCGGTACTGCGACCACCAGTCGAGGGACAGCTCGGGGAGCTCGTGGCCGTCGCGTGGCAGGTACAGCTTGACGCGCTGATCCGGGCCGTCGTGGCCGAACTCGTCGAGGTTGCCCGCGGTGAAGGTGATGCGGACGAACGACGGGCTGAGCTGCTGTACCCGGGAGACGGTCACCCGGAAGGGTCGCCACGACGGCTGAGTGGCGATCTGCGCATGGTCGGTCGTGGCGATGGTCATATGGTCCCCGGAACGAAAGTTCGCTTCACCTTACTAAGGCGAGGCTAACCGATCCTTGGAAGAAGCGCACGCGTGGGTTCGTCCGGGCCGCGTTAACCTGTTCCGGTGCCGTCGACGCCCGTGATCGAACTGCCTGACCACGACGCCTTGGTGGACTTCGCCCGCGGGCACCCCGTAGCGCGCTGGAATCACTCGGCCCGGCGGTTCGACCGGGCCTGGGGCTTGGGCGAAGCCGCGAGCTTCACCGATCACGGCAGGTTCGGGCACCTGCTCCTGGCCTTCGGCGCCCCTGACGACGCCGCGCGGCTGGCGGCGGAGATCCTGGCCGGTCCGCCTGCCGGTGATCTCGGCGGCTTCGACATCGTGGTGGTGCCCCGCGACTCGCCGGTCTCGAGCATCGACCAGCTCAAATGGCGCCACGACTGGGAATGGTTCTGGACCACGACGATGCCGGAGCGCCGCCCGGGCGAAGCGGCGGTGGAACGCCTCGACGTCGCCGATCCGCACGTCGCCGGTGAGCTCACCGAGCTCCTGGACGTCTCGTCGCCCACCACGTCCGCGCTGCCCGGCGACCCGACGGTGGATCACTGGTATGGCATCCGCGCCGCCGAGCGTGGGCTCGTGGCCTGTGCCGCGGAGTCCGAGCGGGCGTCGGGCTCGTCGAACCTGCGCGCCATCGCCGTCCACCCCGCCTTGCGGGGTCGTGGACTCGGAGCCGACGTGACCACCGCGGTGATGCGGGCCGGCTTCGAAGCCGGTCTACACGCCGTCACGCTGGGCATGTACTCCGACAACGAGACCGCGGCCCGCCCGATGTACCAACGGCTGGGCTTTCAGCTGGGTCAGGAGTTCGCCACCTACGCCGTTTCGGCCTGACCGGCGACGGCGGAGATCGTCCAGGTGACCTCGTGAGACGCACCGGGCGCGAGCCGGACGACGTCGGTGCCGGAGTTGAACGCGTCCGGTGGGCACGTCATGGGCTCCACGGCCAGCCCGCCACGATGACCGGGCTCGCCGGGGCGGTCGGCCGTGTGGATCTGCACCCAAGGACACTGGATCGGATCCCACGTCATGGCCACGCCCTGGCCGGAGGCGCTACGGACATGCACTCGGCTGCGGCCGTCGGCGTCCGCGTCGAGGCCGGTGAAAGCGTGGTCGATGAACGTGTCACCGATCGTGCGGGCGGTGGCGAAGTCGAAGCCGGTGCCGGCCACCGGTTCGACGCTCACCGGGAGAAGCCGATCGGGGGTGACGGCGAGGTAGCGGGTGGCCGGTAGCTGCAGCGACCAGGCATCCACGCGGCCGCCCCCGGCGACCAGGTAGGGATGCGGTGCGCAGCCGTACGGCGCAACGGTCTCGCCGGCGTTGGTCGCCCCGACGCTCCAGTGCAGGCCGTCGGCGTCCAGGAGGTAACGCACGGTCAGCTCCAGCGGATACGGGTAGCCCGGCTGCTCGACCAGCCGGTGCCGCAGGACGACCTGGTCGCTGCGGTGGTCGATGACGTCCCAGCGCACCCAGGCGACGAGGCCGTGCAGGGCATTGCCGCGGTCGGGTTCGGTGATGGCCAGCTGGTGAGTAGCGCCGTCGAAGGTGTAACGGCCGTCGGCGACCCGATTCGGCCACGGGGCCAACACCGCGCCGCGATACGCCGGGCGGATCTCGTCGGCGTCGAAGCCGACGACCAGCGGTCGCTCGCCGTGCTGCAGTTGGCGCAGCGTCGCGCCGACGTCGGTCACCGTGGCCGAGTAGTCGCCGTAGCTCAGGTCGAACTGAGTCCCACTGCGGGTCACTGTGGCTCCTCCTCGATGCCGGCGCCGTCGGCCGGGTAGGCGGTGAACACGTGCGGCTCGGTGAACCCATGCCGGGCGAACGACGAGCGCACAGTCGCAGCGACGTCGTCGGCCTCGCTCGTGTGGGTCAGCGCGATGACGGAACCGCCGAAGCCGCCGCCGGTCATGCGAGCGCCGAGGGCGCCGGCACTCAGCGCCGAGTCGACGGCGACGTCGAGCTCGGGCACGGTGATCTCGTAGTCGTCGCGCATCGAGGCGTGCGACGCCGTCAACACCGGGCCGATGTCGCTCACCTTGCCGTCGCGCAGCAACTCCACCGTCGAGAGTACGCGGGCGTTCTCGGTCAGCACATGGCGCACCCGCCGGCGCATGACGTCGTCGTCGCCGAGGCGCGCCAGCACGGCGTCCACCGGTTCGTCCTGCACCTCCCGCAGACTGGACACCCCGAGCCGAGCCGCAGCGTCTTCGCAGGTGGCGCGGCGGGCGCCGTACTCGCCGCCGGCATGCTGGTGTTCGGCGCGAGTGTCGATGATGAGCAGCGTGAGCCCGGCCGCGCTCAGGTCGCACGGGATCGGCTCGGCGCTCACGGCCCGGGCGTCGAACAACACGACCTGGCCGGCGCCGCCGTACATCGCGGCCATCTGGTCCATGGCGCCGGTCGGCGCGCCGACGTATTCGTTCTCGGCGCGCTGGGCCAGCAGCGCCACCCGGGTGCGATCGAGTCCCAACCCCGCGAGGTGGTCCAGGGCGACCAGCACCGAGCACTCCAGCGCCGCCGACGACGACAGGCCCGCGCCCCGGGGCACGTCGCTGTCGATGTGCACGTCGGCGCCCGGCACGTCGTGGCCGGCCTCGCGCAACGACCAGAACACCCCGGCGACGTAGGCGGCCCAGCCGTCGACGTCGCCCGGCCGGGTCGGCACGGTGAACGAGACCGGCGAGGCTCCCGGCGCCGTCGACGCCACGGTGACGGTGTCGTCGTCGCGGCGAACCACCCGCGCCCGGGTGCGGTGCGGCAGCGCCAGCGGCAAAGCGAACCCGCCGTTGTAGTCGGTGTGTTCGCCGATCAGGTTCACCCGGCCGGGCGCCGACCCGACGACCGCCGTCATGCGTGATCACCGGTCCGGGTGGCGAATCGCCAGGCGTCACTGACGATGCGGTCGAGGTCGTGCTCGGCGCGCCAGCCCAGCTCGGTGGCGATCCGCTCGGCCGACGCCACCAGCACCGGCGGGTCGCCTGCGCGGCGCTCGCGCTCGCGCGTGGGCACGTCGTGGCCGGTCACCCGCCGGACCGCGGCGATGACTTCGCGAACGGTGTAGCCGGTCCCGGTACCGAGGTTGTAGATCCGGTGGCCGCTGGAGCTGCCGGTGGCCTCCAGCGCGAGCAGGTGCGCGCGGCCGAGGTCTTCGACGTGCAGGTAGTCGCGCACCGCCGTACCGTCGCGGGTCGGGAAGTCCGTGCCGAACACGTCCACGGCCTCGCGCCGCCCCGCGGGCACGGCCAGGACGTTCGGGATGAGGTGCGTCTCGGGTTCATGCCGCTCGCCGTGCGGTCCGACCGCACCGCCGACGTTGAAGTAGCGCAGGCTGATCGCGGCGAGCCCGTGCGCTTGTGCCGTACCGGCCAGCAGGTGGTCGACGGCGAGCTTGCTCTGCCCGTACGGATTGATCGGCACCGCAGGGGCCGTCTCGGTCAGTGGCGTGACCTCCGGCTCACCGTAGGTCGCCGCGGTGGACGAGAACACCATGCGGTTGACGCCGGCCTTGGCCATCGCATCGAGCAGCCGCAGGGTGCCGACGACGTTGTTCCACCAGTACAGCTGCGGGTCGGCGACGGACTCCGCCACCAGCGACTTGGCCGCGAAATGCAGCACGGCGTCGAACGAGGCATCGAGCACGTCGCCGGCGTCTGCGACGTCGGCCTGCACGAACTGCGCAGCCTCCGGTACGGCGTCGCGGTGGCCGGTCGACAGGTCGTCGAGGACGACGACGTCGTGCCCGGCGTCGAGCAGTTGGCTGGCGACGACCGACCCGATGTAGCCGGCGCCGCCAGTGAGCAGCAGTTTCACGAGGTGACCTCCGTGGCCGGGCGAGCGAGGTCGCGCAGGCGGGCGGCGACGTCTTCAGGCAGGACGTCGGTGACGAACGCACCCATCGCCGACTCCGACCCGGCGAGGTATTTCAGCTTGTTCGGTGCGCGCTTGATCGAGAACAGCCGTAGGTGCAGGTAGGCGAGGTCGTGGCCGGTCCGCACCGGGGCCTGGTGCCAGGCGGCGATGTAGGGCAGGGGCTGGTCGTACAGGGCGTCGAAGCGGCCGAGCATGTCGAGGTAGAGCCGAGCGAACTCGTCCCGCTCGGTGTCGTCGAGCTCCGGGATGGAGGTGACGCGCCGGCTGGGGTACAGGTGCACCTCGACCGGCCAGCGCGCGGCGGCGGGCACGAACGCCGTCCAGTGTTCGGTCTCGGCCACGATCCGCTCACCCGCGGCGCGTTCCTCCGCGAGGACGTCGGCGAACAGATTGGCGCCAGTGCGGTCGTGGTACCGCTGCGCCGAGTCGAGCATCCGGGCGGTGTGCGGAGTGACGAACGGGTAGGCGTAGATCTGGCCGTGTGGATGCGACAGCGTGACGCCGATCTCCTCGCCGCGGTTCTCGAAGCAGAACACCTGCTCGACACCCGGGTGTTCGGACAGCGCGGCGGTGCGGTCGGCCCAGGCGTCGACCACGAGCCGCGCCTGAGCCGGGTCGAGCGTGGCGAACGAGCCGTCGTGATCGCTGCTGAAACAGACCACCTCGCAGCGTCCGCGGCCGGGCGCGTGTGGGGTCAGCGGGGTGCCGGGCGGCGGGTCGGCCGCGGCCGACGACAGGCTGGGGAACCGGTTCTCGAAGACGGCGACCTGGTAGTCCGGCGCGGGAATCTCGGTCTGGCGCCCGTCGCGAGACGGACACAGTGGGCACTGGTCCGCCTGGGGGAGGTGGGTGCGGTCCTGGCGATGAGAGGCCATGACCACCCATTCGTCGAGCACGGGGTCGTAGCGCAGCTGCGACGACGTACTCACCGGCGGGAGGTCGCGCTGGTCGGGATGGTGCGCTCGCTCGGCATCGCCGGTGTCGAAGTAGATGATCTGGCGGCCGTCGGCCAAGCGGGCAGTGGTCTTTTTCATCAGGTGGCACCGGCCGTGGAGGTGGGGGAGGTTTCGTTGGGCATGATGGCAGCTACCAGGATGAGGCGGCCGACGTGCTCGGTCAGGAGGTCGCGGGCGCCGGTCGGCAGACCCTCGTCGCTGATGACGATGTCGGCTTCGTCGAGACCGGCGATGGTGCTGAGGCCGACGGTGTCCCACTTGGTGTGATCGGCCAGCACGACCAGCCGCCGCCCCGCGGCGACGAGGGCGCGGTTGGTGTCGGCCTCGAGCATGTTCGGGGTGGTGAACCCTGCGGTGACGTCGATGCCGTGCACACCGAGGAAGACGAGGTCGAGGTGGAGCTGATGCAGTGACGAGACAGCTACCGGGCCGACCAGCGCGTCGGAGGGCGTACGGACGCCGCCGGTGAGCACGACGCTGCGTTCGACGCCGTCGTCGGGTCGTAGTGCGTCGGCGACCCGCATGGAGTTGGTGACCACGGTGAGGTCGGGGATGCGGCGGAGGTGCTGGGCCAGCGTCCAGGTGGTCGTTCCGGCCGAGACTCCGATG
>NZ_DAHVSH010000204.1:0-8668 GCF_027324685.1 Haloactinopolyspora sp. | reverse complement strand
AGATCAGCAGGCTGGCCAGTACCGATCCGGCGCTTCGCGGTGACACGGCGTCGGCGACGGTGAGTTCGCCGTACACCATCCACGGCTGGCGACCGACTTCGCGCAGCAGCCAGCCGCAGATCGCCACGATGAACGGCCACGGGATGATCCATACGTAGAAGCGCTGCCAGAAGCGCCGCAGGCGGACCGGGCGGATGCGGTCGAAGGCATTCATGATCAGGAAGAAGAGCAACCCGGTGAAGATCAGCACGAACAGGTACCCGCTGAGGTCCATGATCAGCCAGGGTGTCGACAGCCATTCCGGCGGCAGCCAGTCGCCCGGCCCGAACCTCTCCTGCATCTCGGTGGCCAGTTCCGCGCGGCGCTCGGGGCCGTCGATCGCCGTCATCTTGGCGTCGGTCAGGTAGGCGAACTGGGCGTAGCCGAACGTGAAGACGAGAACCGACGCGATGAAGCCGGTGCCCACGGCCAGGCGCAACGATCGTCGGAAGAAGTCCAGCTCCGGGGACCGGCGCAGGAAGTGCCATGAGCACACGCCGACCATCAGAACGCTCGCGGTGAGCAGGCAGGCCGGGACGAGGTGCAAGAGCGCGCCGACGGTGTGCTGGTTGGTCAGCACGGCCGCGAAGTCGCCGATGCGCGCGGCGCCGTCCTCGACCACGTGCCCGACGGGTTGTTGCAGGAAGCCGTTGGCCACCATGACCCAGTAGGCCGACAGGTACGCGGTGGCGACCACCAGCCAGAACAGTGCCGTGTGGATCCACCGGTTGAGCCGGCGCCAGCCGAAGATCCACATCCCGAGGAACGTCGATTCCAAGAAGAACGCGACGAGCGTCTCGACGGCCAGCGGCGCGCCGAACACGTCCCCGGCGAAGGTCATCAACCCGCTCCAGTGCAGGCCGAACTGGAACTCCAGCACCAGTCCGGCGACGATGCCCAGGGCGTAGTTGACGATGTAGATCTGGCCCCAGAACCGGGTCATGCGCTCGTGCACCGCCCGGCCGGTGATCGCCCAGCGCGTCTGCATGACCGCGATCAACGGCGTGAGCCCGAGCGTCAGCGCGACGAAGAGGAAATGCACGATCGCCGTCGTCGCGAACTGCAGCCGCGACAGATCGACCACACTCATCCGCGCCCCCATATCTCTTGTGGCTACATGTCGCCTCACAATATGTAGCTAAACAACGTATCAGATGTGTAGACTGCCGACATGAAGGCCGATGAGCTACGCGGTCACCTCGACGCCCTGATCCTCGCCGTGGTCAAAGACGCCCCGCTGCACGGTTACGGCATCTCCGAAGCGCTCCATGCGCAAAGCGGCGGGGCCATCGAACTACCTACCGGGACGCTCTACCCCGCGCTGCGCCGCCTCGAGCGGCTGGGCTACTTGCGCAGTTCGTGGAGTACCGTCAGCGGGCGCAAGCGCCGCACGTACGAACTCACCCGGGCCGGGCGAGGCCAGCTGGCGGCGCAGCGGCAAGCGTGGTCGGAGTTCAGCGGTGTCGTCGGCGGCATCCTCGGGACCGGCGCCTAGGAGAGCAGCTGCTAGGAACTGACACGGCGCGGCGATGTCAGCCACAAGCAACGCCGGGCCAGCGCGGCGAACCACGCGATGACCAGCGCGTACACCGCGCGCATGACCATGTCCAGCACGGTTTCGGAACCGACCTGCACAGGCGCGAACGCGCTGAGCACACCGCCGGCCACGACCTGGAACACCAGCGCGCCCAGCAGGACGTAGGCCAGCAGCCGGACGACGCGGCGCTCAGGCAAGAACCTGGAACCGATGCCGAGCGCCAACACACCCAACCCGCTGACGAGCACGAACACGATGGCCCCGATGTCCACGATGTCGGCCAGCGCCGCGTAAGCGGGCGTGGGCTCAGGCCAGCCCTGGTCGGCCGCCGCGCCTTGCCAGCTGAGTTGGGCCAGCGCGAACAGGACGGTTCCCCCGATGAAGGCCACGATGCCCAGATAACGCCCGGTCGAGGCCGCCAACTCCGCACGCAACTCGCCGCCCACCAAGTCGGCCGGGCCGAACTCATCGACCGCCGCGCGCTCCGCCTCGTGCGGGCTGAGGCCGGCAGCCCTGTACGCCTGGGCCGCGTCGTTCAGCCCGTCGCGAACCTCGCGGAGCATGCCGGCCCGCAGCAGCAACGGCCCGCCCAGCTCGCGGCGCAGATCGGCGAGGTAGGCCTCGATCATCGTCGACTCCCGAGAGCTCACCGGGCGACGGGCCCGAACAGGGACGAGACGCTGCGAGCCTAGTGCGGCGCCGGTGCCGCGGTCGACGCTTCGGCGCCGATCTCAGGGCCGAGCCAGGGTAGTCCCTGACGACAGGGCAGCGCATGATCTTGGTCATACCGGCGATCGTGACCTAGGCCACGATGACCACCATGCGCCCGATCCCCACCTGCGGCTAACCTGTATCAGAGCAGCCGCGAAGATTCGAACGGAAGAAGGCGAACGCGAGTGGCCCCCACCGGCCCGCCATCGGGATTCGGACCTAACGAGTGGCTCGTCGAGGAATTTTACGAGAGCTGGCTCAAAGACCCCTCCAGCGTCGACCCCGAATGGGCGGAATTCTTCGCCGAGCGAGACCAAACCGTCGCCGCCGGGTCACCCGCTCCCACGCCCACCCGACGCGAGCGCACGAATGACGCCACACCAGCAACGACCGCAAGGACGAGCGTGACACCCAACGAGGCGACGTCAACGCAGGCCAAGCCGGCGTCATCGCAGCCGGCCCAGTCGAACGGACAACCCGCCCAACCGGCGCCGGCGAAGGCCGCGCCGCCCAAGCCCACGCCCGCACAGGGCAAGCCCACGCCGGCCCAGCAGGCGCCGCCCAAGCCGGCCGCGGCCGACACCGCTTCGGACGAAGCCGAGGTGGTGCCGCTGCGCGGCGCGCCGGCGCGCACGGCCTCCAACATGGAGACCAGCCTCGAGGTGCCCACCGCGACGAGTGTGCGCTCGGTGCCGGCCAAGCTGCTGGTCGACAACCGCATCGTCATCAACAACCACCTGGCCCGCTCCCGCGGCGGCAAGGTGTCGTTCACCCACATCATCGGCTATGCGCTGGTCAAGGCGTTGGGCTCGATGCCCGACATGAACTACGCCTACGGCGAGCGCGACGGCAAACCGGTCCTGGTCAAGCCGGCTCACGTCAACCTCGGCCTGGCCATCGACATGAAGAAGTCCGACGGGACCCGTCAGCTTCTGGTGCCCAGCATCAAGCAGGCCGAGAACCTCAACTTCGCCGAGTTCTGGTCGGCGTACGAAGACGTCGTGCGCCGCGCCCGCGACGGCAAGCTCACCGTCGCCGACTTCCAAGGCACCACGCTGACCCTGACCAACCCCGGCACCATCGGCACCGTGCACTCGGTCCCGCGGTTGATGAAGGGGCAGGGAACCATCATCGGCGTCGGCGCCATGGAGTATCCGGCCGAGTACCAGGGCGCGGCTCCGGAGACGCTGGCTCGCCTCGGCGTGTCCAAGACGATGACGCTGACCAGCACGTACGACCACCGCGTCATCCAGGGCGCGCAGAGTGGCGACTTCCTGCGCATCGTGCACGGGCTGCTGCTCGGTGAAGACGGCTTCTACGACGAGATCTTCCGGTCGCTGCGTATCCCGTACGAGCCGATCCGGTGGGCCACCGATGTCACGGCCAGCCACGAGGACGAGGTCAGCAAGCAGGCCCGGGTCCTCGAGCTCATCCACGCCTACCGCGTGCGCGGGCACCTGATGGCCGACACCGACCCGCTCGAGTACAAGCAGCGCACGCATCCCGACCTCGACATCTCCACGCACAACCTCACGCTGTGGGACCTCGACCGCGAGTTCGCCACCGGCTCGTTCGGCGGGCACAAGCGGTTCATGCTGTTGCGCGACATCCTGGGTGTCCTGCGCAACGCGTACTGCCGCAACGTGGGCATCGAGTACATGCACATCCAGGAGCCTGAGCAACGCCGCTGGATCCAGGAACGCGTCGAGAAGCCGGTCGATCTCACCCCGCGTGAAGAGCAGCTGCGCATCCTGCTCAAGCTGAACCAGGCCGAGGCGTTCGAGACGTTCCTGCAGACCAAGTACGTCGGGCAGAAGCGGTTCTCGCTCGAGGGCGGCGAGTCGCTGATCCCGATTCTCGACGAGATCGTCGAGGCCGCCGCCGAGGCCAGGCTCGAGGAAGCCACCATCGGCATGGCGCACCGCGGGCGGCTGAACGTGCTGGCCAACATCGTCGGCAAGAGCTACTCGCAGATCTTCGGCGAGTTCCAGGGCAACATCGACCCACGCACCGTCCAGGGGTCCGGGGACGTCAAGTACCACCTGGGCGCCGACGGCGAGTTCACGGCGCTGGACGGCTCCACCATCAAGGTGTCGGTGGCGGCGAACCCCAGCCACCTCGAGGCCGTCAACCCGGTGCTCGAAGGCATCGCGCGCGCCAAGCAGGACATCCTCGATCGCGGCGAGGAGTTCCCGGTGCTGCCGATCCTGGTGCACGGCGACGCAGCGTTCGCCGGCCAGGGTGTCGTCGCCGAAACCCTCAACCTGTCGCAGCTGCGTGGCTACCGCACCGGCGGAACCGTGCACGTGGTGGTCAACAACCAGGTCGGCTACACCACCTCACCGGACCAGTCCCGGTCGTCGATGTACTCCACCGACGTCGCGCGGATGGTTCAGGCGCCGATCTTCCACGTCAACGGCGACGACCCCGAGGCGTGCACCCGAGTGGCGCGGTTGGCGTTCGACTTCCGCCAGGCGTTCCACAAGGACGTCGTCATCGACATGATCTGCTACCGCCGCCGCGGCCACAACGAGGGCGACGACCCCAGCTACACCCAGCCGCTCATGTATGACCTCATCGAGGCCAAGCGGCCGGTGCGCAAGCTCTACACCGAGGCGTTGATCGGCCGGGGCGACATCACCATCGAGGAAGCCGAACAGGTCGTCCGCGACTACCAGGAGCAACTCGAGCGAGTGTTCGCCGAGAGCCGGGCGGCCGCGCCGACCGAGTTCACCAGCGTTCCCGAGTACCCGGACAAGCCCGAACCGCAGGGCGAGCCCGTCACGGCCACCACGCCCGAGCTGCTGAAGAAGGTCGCCAACGCCTACCTCACGGTGCCCGAAGGGTTCACCGTGCACCCCAAGGTGCTGCCACAGCTGCAGCGGCGCGCGGCCGTGCTCTCCGACGGCGGCATCGACTGGGCCACGGCCGAGATCACCGCGTTCGGGGCGCTGCTCGTGGACGGCCGGCCGGTCCGGCTCGCGGGCCAGGACAGCCGGCGCGGCACCTTCGTGCAGCGCTTCGCCTCGATCGTCGACCGCCGCACTGGTGAGTCCTACATTCCGTTGCAGCACTTGGACGAGAACCAGGCGAAGTTCTACGTCTACGACTCCCTGCTGTCGGAGTTCGCGGCCATGGGCTTCGAGTACGGCTATTCGGTGGCCCGGCCCGAGGCGTTGGTGCTCTGGGAGGCCCAGTTCGGCGACTTCGCCAACGGCGCGCAGACCATCATCGACGAGTTCATCACGTCGGGTGAGTCCAAGTGGAACCAGCTCTCCGGCGTCGTCCTGTTGCTGCCGCACGGCTACGAGGGTCAAGGCCCCGACCATTCGTCGGCGCGCATGGAGCGCTTCTTGGCCATGGCAGCCGAGGACGCCTTCCGGGTGGCTCAGCCGTCCGCGCCGGCGTCGTACTTCCACTTGCTGCGCCAGCACGCGCTGTCGGCCCAACACCGGCCGATGATCGTGTTCACGCCGAAGTCGATGCTGCGCAACAAGCGAGCCGTCTCCGCTCCGGAAGACTTCATCGGCAACACCACCTTCCGACCGGTGCTGCCCGACCCGGAGAACATCGACCCGGCTGCCGTCGAACGCGTCATGCTGTGCTCCGGCAAGATCGTGTGGGACCTGGTCGCCCAGCGTGCCGAACGCTCCGACACGCGCACCGCGATCATCCCGGTCGAGCAGCTGTACCCGCTGCCCGTCGACGACATCAAGCAGCGCCTGGCCGAGTTCCCGAACCTCCGCGAGATCCGCTGGGTCCAGGACGAGCCCGAGAACATGGGCGCGTGGCCCTTCATGGCCCTGCAGCTCTCGCCGCACCTGCCCGACGGCGTGCCGTTCACCGGTGTCACCCGGCCGGCGAGCACGGCGCCGGCGGTCGGCAACCACTCCGTCCACATCGAGCAACAGAAGTTGCTGCACGACGCCGCATTCGCCTGACATGTACTTCACCGATCGCGGAATCGAGGAACTCGACGAGCGCCGCGGAGACGAGCAGGTCACCCTCGGCTGGCTGGCCGAGCGGTTGCGCGACTTCGTCGACCTCAACCCCGAGTTCGAAACCGCCGTCGAGCGACTGGCCACCTGGCTGGCGCGCTTCGACGACGACGAAGAGGTCGACTAGGTGAGCACCGCGCCCGAGGCCGAGCCGCGTGACGTGCGGGTCTGCGTGTTCGGTGACTCGCTCGTCGCGGGGCTGGGTGACCCGAAGGCTCTCGGGTGGGTCGGCCGGGTCGCTGCGCGCACGCCGGTCAGCACCGGCGTGCGCCTGACCGCGTACAACCTCGGCGTCCTGGGTGAAGGGGCGGAGGAGGTCGCGGTCCGGATACCGATGGAGAGCGCTCCGCGCTTCGCCCGCGGCTCACAGCATCGGGTGGTCGTCTCCGTCGGGGTCGCCGATGCGCAGCGCGCGGTCCAGCCTGAACTGTCGGCGGCGGCGTTGGACTTCGGCCTGGGCTCGGTCAGTGTGCCGGCGCTGGTCGTGGGCCCACCACCGGTGGGCGACGCCGACCTGCAGGCACGTATCACCGACCTCGACGCCGCGTATGCCGACGTCTGCAAGCGCCGCGACGTCCCCTACATCGCCACCGCTGCTCCGCTGGCGCGCAAGGCTGCCTGGCAGCGCGCCCGCTCCGACGACGGCGTCCATCCGAACCAGGCGGGGTACGGCATGCTCGCCTACGTCGTGCTGGCCGGCGGCTGGTATCCGTGGCTCGGCGTCGAGACTCCCCGCGAGCCGGTCAAGCACCGTCGTCAGTGACGAGCCGGATCTGATCCCCGACGGACACCCGGCCCGGCCGGACGACGTGGGCGTAGACGCCGAAGTTCACCCCGGTCCCGAGTTCGCTGGGCTGCAGGCCGCGCATCGCCTTGAGCATGCGCAGCATCGGCAGGTCACGCTGCCCGGACTCCGGCTCACGTGCGGTGGCCGCGCATCGCTTCACCGGGCCGCCGACGCGCAGTTCCGCGTCACCGGCGGCCAGCAGGCGACCGGACCACTCGTCTTCGGCGAACGGGGCGAAGCCGCTGAACTCGATGCTCATCCGGAACCGGCGGGAGTCGATGCTCGTGTCCGCGTGCTCGGCCAGCGCCTGCACCGAGGCGTCGCCCAGCAGGGTGAGCGGGTGCAGATCGCAGGCGCCGTTGGCGACGTCGGCCCGGACCAGCCGGACCGCTTGCCCGACGTGGTCGCTGAAGAACTCCGCCCACCGGCCCTGCACGACCCGCCCGCTGACGTCATGGTGCCCGAAGAAGTTCACCTTGACGGCGGCGCCCAGCTCCACGGCGTCGGTGAATTCGCTCCCGCCGGGGCCGCTGATGGTGAGTCGCTCGCGGGGCGCGTCGAGTTCGGCGATCGCGGTGAACGGTGCGAGCGCACCCGTCCTGGTGATCGACAGCAGGGTGTCACGCTCGTCGGCCAGGAAGAACCGACGGTCACCGGCCAACCCGGTCGCCGTCACGTCCACGCTGTGCGGGTGGTGCAGCCCCAGACCCTTGACCGGGCCGACGGACAACCGGCTGACCGTGCCGACCCGGTCCTGCTCGCCCGCCGTCACGGCGTGACCACGATCTTGCCGAAGATCTCGCCCTGGTCCATGGCCACGAACCCCTCTACCACCTCGGCCAGGGGCAACACGCGGTCGATCACCGGGCGGATGCCGGAGCGGTCGAGGAAGGCCAGCAACCGCGTGAGCTCGTCGCGCGTGCCCATCGTGGAGCCGAGCACCCTCAACTGGAGGAAGAAGATCCGGTTGAGCTCGGTGTCGGCCGTATAGCCGGACGTCGCCCCGGCCACCACGACGGTCCCGCCCGGGCGCAGCGAGCGCAGCGTGTGTTTCCAGGTCGCCGCACCCACGGTCTCCATGCTGGCGTCGACTCGCTCCGGTAGCCGCTCACCGCTGCTGAACACCCGGTCAGCCCCCAGCTCCAGTGTCCGTTCGGCCTTGGCCGGGTCGCGTGAAGTCACCCAGACTCGCGCGCCGCCGGCGGCGGCGAGCGCGATCAGTGCAGTCGCCACCCCGCCGCCCGCGCCTTGCACCAGGACCGTCTGCCCGGGCACCACCTGGGCCTGGGTGAACAGCATCCGGTAGGCGGTCAGCCACGCGGTGGGCAGACAGGCGGCCTGTTCGAAGCTGATGGACGACGGCTTGGGCACGAGATTGCGCCGAGGTACGGCGACTCGCTGGGCCAGTGTGCCGGGGTGCTTCTCCGACAGCAGCGAGCGTTTCGGGTCGAGCGTTTCGTCGTCGCGCCAGTCCGGGTCGGAGATCACCGAGTGGATGACGACGTCGTTGCCGTCCTCGTCCACACCTGCGGCATCGCAGCCGAGGATCATCGGCAGCCGACTCTCGTCCAGCCCGACACCCCGCAGAGACCACAG